>CAXTOI010000019.1:0-13780 GCA_964245645.1 uncultured Novosphingobium sp.
GGCATAGGAGACGCTCTTGGACGCGGGACAGCGGCTGTTTCGGACGGCGGAAGGCGGCAGGCTGCTCGAGATGAAGCAGGGCGTGGCCTGGCGGCGCTGGGGGCCGTATCTCAGCGAGCGGCAATGGGGCACGGTGCGCGAGGACTACAGCGCCGATGGCGATGCCTGGAATTACCTGCCGCACGATCATGCGCGCAGTCGTGCGTACCGCTGGGGCGAAGACGGCATCGGCGGCTTTGCCGACGATCGGCTGCATATCTGCATGAGCGTGGCGCTATGGAACGAACGCGACACCATCCTCAAGGAGCGGCTCTACGGCCTCACCAACGAGGAAGGCAATCACGGCGAAGACGTCAAGGAACTCTATTACTACGTCGATGGCGTGCCCAGCCATGCCTATATGAAGATGGTCTATAAATATCCGCAAGCCGCTTTCCCCTATGAGCAGCTGCGCGAAACCAACGCCGCGCGCGGGCTGGACGAAGGCGAGTTCGAGCTCATCGACACCGGCGTCCTGGCCGAAAACCGCTACTTCGATGTCGAGATCGAATATGCCAAGGCCGACACCGACGATATCCTGCTGCGCATCGTCGCACATAATCGCAGCCCAGATGCCGCACGCTTGCATATCCTGCCGCAGATCTGGTTCCGCAATTGCTGGTCATGGACCGCGGGGACGGCCAGGCCCACGCTCGCCGATGATCCGCAGGGCGGGATCGCGGTTAGCCACGCCAGTTTCGATGCGCTGCACTGGCAGGCGGATAGCGGCGACCTGCTGTTCTGCGAGAACGAGACCAACGATCGCCGGCTGTACGGCAGCGATGCAACGGGGTGGTTCAAGGACGGGATCAACGATGCGGTCACCGCCGGACGCGGCGAAGCGGTCAACCCTGCCCATCGCGGCACCAAGGCGGCCGCCCATGTCGTGGCTCAAATACCTGCCGGGGGCAGCCATGAGGTGCGGGTCCGCCTCGCTCCTGCAGCGGGCAAATGGGCAGCGAGCGGGCGCGACTTCGGCGATTTCGGCGCAATCGTCGATCAGCGCCGCACCGAGGCCGATGCCTTCTACGCCGTTCATCAGGCCAACATCGCCGACGCCGACGCGCGCATGGTGCATCGCCAGGCGCTGGCCGGCATGCTGTGGGGCAAGCAGTTCTATGGCTACGACGTGTGGCGCTGGCTGAAGGGCGATCCGTTGCCCCCGGCGCCCCCCGCCGAGCGCTGGTCCGGTCGCAACACCGACTGGCAGCACCTTGCCATGGGCGACGTGGATGCAAGCAGCGGCGGCGATATCATGTCGATGCCCGATGCCTGGGAATATCCCTGGTTCGCCGCGTGGGACATGGCGTTCCAGGCGGTGACGCTGGCCTCGATCGACGCCGATTTCGCCAAGCACCAGCTGCTGCTGCTCACCCAGGCGCGATCGCTGCATCCCAGCGGCAAGATGGCCGCCTATGAATGGAATTTCGACGATGTGAACCCACCGGTCCATGCCTGGGCGGCAATGCAGGTGTTCCTGCTGGACGCCAAGGCCACCGGCAAGCCCGACACCACCTTCCTCAAGCGCATCTTCCACAAGCTGCTGCTCAATTTCACCTGGTGGGTGAACCGCGAGGATGCCGACGGCAACAACATTTTCCAAGGCGGTTTCCTGGGGCTGGACAATATCGGCATCTTCGACCTGCGCAAACCGCTGCCCGATGGCGGCCGCCTCGACCAGAGCGATGGCACTGCCTGGGCGGCGATGTACACGCTTAACATGCTGGCCATCGCGCTGGTCCTGGCCCGCGAGGACTGCACCTATGAGGACATGGCGACCAAGTTCTTCGAGCATTTCATCTTCATTGCCGAAGCCGTGCATTCGCGTAGCGATCGTGCCGGGGAAGAGGCCGACGATACCGGCTTATGGGACGAGGAAGACCAGTTCTACTACGACGTGTTCCGCGTGTCGGGCGCTCCGCCGCGCCGGCTCAAGGTTCGCTCGATGGTCGGACTGCTGCCGATCTTCGCCAATCTGGTCATGCCCGGCGACTACGACGCCGCGCTGCCCAAATTCCGCGCCCGCCTCGCCTGGTTCGCCGAGCATCGCCCCGATCTTGCCGCGCTGGTGACCGACTGGCAGCAGCCCGGCCCGCTAGGCCTGCGGTCGCTGTCGCTGTTGCGCAAACACCGGCTGAACGCGGTGCTGACAAGGATGCTGGACGAGACCGAGTTCCTGTCGCCGCACGGCGTCCGCTCGGTATCGAAATACCACGAGGCGCATCCCTTCAGCATGGTCGTGGAAGGCGAGACGCTGACGCTGAATTACGAGCCGGGCGAAGGGCGCACGCGCATCTATGGCGGCAATTCCAACTGGCGCGGGCCGGTGTGGATGCCGATGAACTACCTGCTCATCGCATCCTTGCGCAAGCTGCACCGCTTTTATGGCGACAGCTTCCAGATGGCCTTGCCCACCGGATCGAGCAACATGGCGACGCTGGACCAGATTGCCGATGAATTGTCGCGGCGCCTGGGCAGCCTGTTCCTGCGCGGACAATCGGGCGAGCGCGCCTATCTCGGCACCGACCAGACGCAGCAGCACGATCGCGACTACGCGGAACTTTTACAGTTTTTCGAGTATTTCCATGGCGACAACGGCAAGGGGCTCGGCGCCTCGCACCAGACCGGCTGGACGGGGCTGATAGCGCTGCTGGTTGCACAAACCGACAAGGAGCTTGCCCCGTGACCGACTTTCTGGCTTCATCTTCGACCCCGGCCGCCCCGCTGCCGGCCCTGCCCCCGCTGCTGGTTGGCCAGACTGCGATCGTCACCGGCGCCAATTCGGGCATCGGCGCAGCGGTGGCGCTGGCCATGGCGCAGGCTGGCGCCCATGTGGCGATCAATTATGTCAGCGGCGATGATGCCGCCAACGCCTTGGCCGACAAGCTGGCTGGGCTGGGAGTCAAGGCCAAGGCCTACAAGGCCGATGTCTCCGACGAGGGACAAGTCGCCGCCATGTTCGCACAAGTCATCGCCGATTTCGGTACGGTCGATATTCTGGTCGCCAATGCCGGGCTGCAGCGCGACGCTGCTTTCACCCAGATGACGCTGGCGCAATGGAACACCGTGCTGGGAATAAACCTGACCGGGCAGTTCCTCTGCGCGCGCGAGGCGGTCAAGGAGTTCCTGCGCCGCGGCGTCGTGCCTGAACGATCACGCGCGGCGGGCAAGATCATCTGCATGAGTTCGGTCCACCAGGTCATCCCGTGGGGTGGCCACGTCAATTATGCGACCAGCAAGGGCGGCATCAAGCTGATGATGGAAAGCCTGGCCCAGGAACTCGCCCCCCAGCGCATCCGTGTGAATGCTATCGGACCCGGCGCGATCCGCACGCCGATCAACACCGATGCCTGGTCCACGCAGGACGCTTACGACAAGTTGATGACGCTGGTGCCGTATGGCCGCATCGGCGAGCCCGAGGACATCGGCCAGGTGGCGGCTTGGCTGGCGTCAGATCATGCCGATTACGTGGTCGGCGCGACGCTGTTCGTCGATGGCGGGATGACCTTGTATCCAGGGTTCGCCACGAACGGGTAGCCGGTCTGAACAGGCTGGCAAGAACTTCGCTTTTGGCGAATACGCCGCGTGCTGCTGGCGAGCTTCTTGATGAAATCCGCACGAATTTGATGCCGGTGCGCGGGCCTTAGCCCGCGCAGGATTATCAAGCCGCTTCGGCGATCTCGTCTTCCGGGGCTAGGCGGATCAGATAGTCGAACGCCGAGAGTGAGGCCTTCGAGCCGTCGCCCATGGCGATGATGATCTGCTTGAATGGCACCGTGGTGCAGTCGCCGGCGGCAAAGATGCCGGGCTGCGATGTCTCGCCGCGATGGTCGATCTCGATCTCGCCGCGATTGGATAGGGCCACGGCGTCCTTCAGCCATTCGGTGTTGGGGACCAGCCCGATCTGGACGAAGATACCCTCCAGTTCGATTTCATGCACGGTGTCGTGGTTGCGGTCCTTGTAGACCAGCGACATCAATTTTTCCCCGTCGCCTTTGACTTCGGTGGTCAGCGCCGAGGTGATGACCTTGACGTTGGGCAGGCTCGCCAGCTTGCGCTGGAGGACGGCATCGGCGCGCAGGTCGACATCGAACTCGATCAGCGTGACATGCGCGACGAGCCCGGCAAGATCGATCGCCGCCTCGACGCCGGAATTGCCGCCGCCGATCACCGCGACACGCTTGCCTTTGAACAGCGGGCCGTCGCAATGCGGGCAATAGGTTACGCCCTTGTTGCGATAGGCGTCCTCGCCCGGCACGTTCATCGCCCGCCAGCGCGCGCCGGTGGACAGGATCACAGTACGCGCCGTCAGCGTCGCGCCGTTGTCCAGCGTGACTTGGTGCAGGCCGCCCGGCCGGCCGGCGGGTACCAGCTTCGCCGCCGTTTGCAGGTTCATCACATCGACTTCATAATCGCCGACATGCTGCTCCAGCGCGATGGCAAACTGCGGGCCCTCGGTGTGGCGGACCGAGACGAAATTCTCGATGCCCACGGTATCGAGCACCTGGCCGCCGAAGCGCTCGGCAGCAATGCCGGTGCGGATGCCCTTGCGCGCAGCATAGATCGCCGCCGCTGCGCCGGCCGGCCCGCCGCCGATCACCAGAACCTCGAACGGCGCTTTTGCCGCGATCTTCTCCGCGGCTCTCGCCGTAGCGCCGGCATCGAGCTTGGCGACGATCTGCTCGACATTCATGCGGCCCTGCCCGAATGGCTCGCCATTGAGGAAGATCGCGGGAACCGACATGATCTGGCGGGCATCGACTTCGCTCTGGAAGGCGCCGCCCTCGATCGCGACATGGCTGATGCGCGGGTTGAGCACACTCATCAGGTTGAGCGCCTGGACGACGTCGGGGCAATTCTGGCAGGTCAGCGAGAAATAGCTTTCGAAGGCATAATCCCCATCCAGCGCCTGAACATGCTCGATAATCTCCTGCGTCAGCTTGGATGGATGGCCGCCGACCTGCAGCAGCGCCAGCACTAGCGAGGTGAACTCGTGGCCCATCGGCAGGCCGGCAAAACGCACGCCGATGTCGGTGCCCTTGCGCCGGATCATGAACGAGGGCCGACGCCGGTCGTCGTCCTTGCGAACAACCTCAACATCGGCCGACAATTCGGCGATCTCGTCCAGCAGCACGAGCATTTCACGCGACTTGGCGCCATCGTCGGCAGAGGCGACGAGCTCGATCGGCTGTTTGATGTTGCCCAGGTAAGTCTTGAGCTGGGCCTTCAGATTGGCATCGAGCACGAATTGTCTCCGGGGGATAATGGGTAGGCGGAGCCGGCCGAAACCGGCTCTGTATTAGAGTATCGTGCGGCCGATGCTCACCAATCCTCCCCCTCTGGGGGGAGGTGGCTCGCGCAGCGAGACGGAGGGGGCGACACGGGCGAACATTAACTTGGCAGGCACTACGCCGAATACTCCCCCTCCGTCAGCCCGATGGCTGCCACCTCCCCCAGAGGGGGAGGATTCGAGTCAACCGACCGGGCGCAAGATACCTTGATTCAGATCTTGCCGACGAGGTCGAGCGAAGGGGCCAGGGTCTCCGAACCCTCTTCCCACTTGGCCGGGCACACTTCGCCGGGGTGAGCGGCGATGTATTGCGCGGCCCTCACCTTGCGCAACAGTTCCGCGGCGTTGCGGCCGACGCCTTCGCTGGTGATCTCGACCAGCTGGATCACGCCTTCGGGATCGACGACAAATGTGCCACGATCCGCCAGGCCTTGCCCGGCGCGCAGGATATCGAAATTGTTCGAGATCGTGTGGTTCTGGTCGCCGAGCATATAATAGTTGATCTTGCCGATCGCCGGTGAGGTGTCGTGCCAGGCCTTGTGGCTGAAATGCGTATCGGTCGACACCGAATAGACTTCGACGCCCAGCTTGCCGAGAGTTTCGTAATGATCGGCAAGGTCTTCAAGCTCGGTCGGGCAGACAAAGGTGAAATCGGCCGGATAGAAGAAAAAGATCGACCACTTTCCTCTCGTATCTGCATCAGTCACCGAGAGGAACTGGCCTTGCTTATAGGCTTGTGCGACGAAAGGCTTGATAGTGGTGCCGATGAGCGACATGCGCTTCTCCTTCTATGGTGTCCGCACGAGATAGTGCATCGCCGCAAATCTTAAATCCACTAATTCCACATAGACCGATCGGACTGGCCGATCAGGGACACCCGATCTCGACGAATGCGCTTGGGCCTGCCTTAGATATCGCACCTGCCGAACACGGCCTATCGATTCAATTTCCAACAATATGACAGGCGTTGTATAAAGTTTGGCATGTTTAGCCTGACTATGCCCGAAGCTACCGTCATTGCTGCGGTTATCGCCATATTCGCCGGGCTTGTGTCGCAGAGCTTGAAGGGCGTAGGGTATCTGATCGAGCGCCGGGTCACCGGGGCGGGGCAGGACGAGCAGCTGGAGCGGGGGCTCAAGATTGCGCAACTGCTGGCGATAATGGGGGGCCAAGGCGCGTCGGCGCATGATGTGCGCCAGATGGGGGTATTGCTGCGGAGGCCCGAGATCATGGCGAGCACTGCCAATAACGACATCGTGAGCCATGCAGGCAAGGATGCCGAGCCGGCGCAGTATGGCGATAATCATGCGATGAAGGCGCGCGCGGGGGCTGCCTATGAGGTGGCGCAAGCGCAGCTGGGGCAGGCGCTGGGCGATCTGGCATTGCTGCTGCGGCCCGATGAAAGCGCGCGGCTGGAAGCGGTGCAGGGCTGTTGGATGGCTTATCGCGATGCGCTGGCCGAGATGGCGCGGCAGGAGTTCGATGGAGGAACGCATGCCGGGCTAGCCGGGGTGATGACGGCGCTGGCGGAGACGGAGCGGCGCACGGTGGAGGTTCGGGACATGGTTGCGGAGCGGGGGCGGCTTTAGGCGGTGTTCAGCTATCGCCGCGGGGTGGGTCGGGAGCGGTCGCGAGTTGGGCGGCCTCGGCGTCGGTGAAGATGCGGCTGCGGCTGATGAAGCGGAGGCCTTCGGGCGCTTCGAGGCTCATGCCCGAGCCGCGGCCGGGAACGACGTCGATCGTGACCTGGGTGTGGCGCCAGTATTCGAATTGCGCGGCGCCGATCCACACCGGGGTGTCGCCGGCGATGTGGCCGAGCAGCACATCCTGACCGCCGACGCGGAATTCGCCGCGGGCAAAGCACATCGGTGCAGAGCCGTCGCAGCACCCGCCCGATTGATGGAACATCAGCGGGCCGCGTTCGGCGATGAGCTGCGCAATCAGCGCCTCGGCGGCGGCGGTAGCGAGGATGCGCGACGGCATCACGAAAACTTCAGTTTCTTCCATGGGCGCTATTCTCGTCAGCCTGCACGGCTGGGGTATGGCCTGCGGCTGGTGCAAGGACAAGAACAAGCCATCGCAACCCGCAACTGCGGCCATGGCTCGCTCCCCGTTCAGGGAGGGCTGGGGAGGATATCGACGCTGACATCGACGCGCAGCCGTGATGCTTGCCAGCTCGGCGAAAACGACAGATTGCATGATTTCAAGCCCGCCGCCATAGCTGGCATGACGATCGAAGACCTTCCTCGTATCGGATGAATCATCGAAGCCTGGTGGATAAAGCGGCAGTATCGAATCATAAAAGAACGGCGGCGTGCCTGCGACGGTGGCGCATGGCTGAAGTGACCACACGCGTGCTGCTGATGCTTGGCTTCGCATCCTGCCTGCCGGTCGCCGCCCATGCCGCCGACAACGCGCCGGCGGACATCGTGGTCACCGGGCAGGGCCTCCCCGATGGCCCCGCCACCCCCGCTTACGATATCCAGACCATCACCCGCGACCAGCTCGTCACCGCCCCATCGGGCCGCATCGAGGATGTCCTGGCCGATGCCGCCGGCTTCCAGCAGTTTCGCCGCTCCGACAGCCGCTCTTCCAACCCTTCTGCGCAAGGTGCCACGTTGCGCGCGCTTGGCGGCAATGCCGCCAGCCGCACCCTGGTCCTGCTCGACGGTGTCCCGCTGGCCGACCCGCTGTTCGGCTCGATCCCCTTCGCTGCGCTGGACCCCGCGCGCCTCTCCGCCATCCGCGTCCAGCGCGGCGGCGGCTCGGGCGCGTTTGGCGCCGGTGCGGTCGCCGGCACGATTTCGATGGACAGCGCCGGCCCTGCCCAATTCGGTCTGCTCAGCGGCGAGGCCGATGTCGATCAGCGCGGCGAAACCACCCTGTCCGGCGCGCTTGCCCCCCGCCTCGGCAATGGCTTTGCCGTCATCAGCGGCCGCTGGGACCGGGGCCAGGGCTTTTACACCACCCCGCTCGACCAGCGCGTTCCCGCCAGCGTCCGCGCCCGCTACGATAGCTGGTCCAGCGGCTTGCGCGCAGTCGCCCCGCTCGCCCCCGGTGTCGAGCTGCAAGCCAGCGGCCTCATTTACGACGATACCCGCACACTGCGGTTTGCCGGCGCCGACAGCCATTCCAGCGGTGAGAACGCCAGCCTGCGGGTGATCGCTCACGGCCCCTGGCAGGTGGATGCGCTGGCCTATCTCCAGGCGCACGATTTTGCTAATGTGGTGATCTCCTCCACCACCTTCCGCGAGACGCTCGACCAGCGCTCGACGCCCTCCACCGGCATCGGCGGCAAGTTCGAACTGCGCCCCCCGCTTGGCGATAGCCAGTTGCTCCGCCTCGGCGTCGACCTGCGCAGCGCGCGCGGCGATCTGAGCGAAATCTCGTTCAACTCCACCACCGGCGCGGTCGCCGGCCAACGCCATGCCGGGGGCCGCAACGATGATTTCGGCCTCTTCGCGCAGGACGACTGGACGCTGGGCGCGCTGGTGCTGACCGGCGGCATCCGCGAAGACGACACCGCCAACCGCCACGGCACCATCACCCTCACCAACCCGGCCGGCACAGTGACCTCGAACAGCACCTACGCTACGCGCGAAGCCTGGGCGCTGTCGGGTCGTGGAGGCGCCGTCCTGCACGTCACTCGCACTCTGGCGCTGCGTGCCAGCGCGTATTCTGCGCTCCGCCAGCCCACGCTCAATGAACTCTACCGCACCTACACCGTGTTCCCGGTCACTGTGCAAGCCAACCCGGCGCTGGGCAACGAGCGCCTTGTCGGCTATGAAGGCGGCATCGATTTCACCCCCGCCAGCTGGGCCAGATTCTCGCTGACCGGCTTCTCCAACCGCGTCCGCCACGCGATCGCCAACGTCACCGTGGGCACGAACCTGCAATTGCGCGAAAACGTCCAGGCCATTCGCGCCAACGGCATCGAAGCGCTGGGTTCGCTGAAGCAGGGCCGCCTCAGCCTCGACACTTCGCTCGCTTACACCGATGCGATCGTCGAAGCGCCCGGCGCGGCGCTGAACGGCCATCGTCCCGCACAAACCCCCAAATTCGCAGCGAGCGCCGGCCTGACCTGGCAACCCCGGTGGCTCCACCGCGAAGGCTGGCTGCTGTCGGGCACCCTGCGACACATCAGCGCTCAGTACGAAGACGATCTTTCCACCTCGATCCTCCCGCCCGCCACCACGCTGGGCGCCGTAGCGCAAGCGCCGCTGCGCCGCGGCATCGTGCTGATCCTGCGCGGCGAAAACCTTACCAACGCCGCCATCGAGACCCGCAACCAGGCCGGCTCCATCGACCTGGGGACCCCCCGGACGGTCTGGCTGGGGGTGAAGCTGGGATTGCCGTAAGCCGCAAGACCAATGCGTCGAACCGATCGACGTGATGCCGTTGCACAACTCCTTCGGGCTGATTGAAGCCCATGGCGGGGAGTGCGAGGGGGTTACCCCTCGCATCTAAATGTTCTAATTGCCATGCATGAGAATGACTTCCCTTCCCTGCCGCCGGCCTCGCCGAACTGGCGCTCGGCCGCAACGATGGCCGCGCTGACCCCGGCCGAACAGGGCCTGATCGAACCGCTCGCTTCGGCACCGATGCTGATGCAAGTGCTCGACTGGGCGGCGATCAACAGCAGCACCGGCAATCTCTCGGGCCTTTCCACGCTGGCTACCCACCTGGCCGATGCATTCTCCGCCCTGCCGGGGGCGCTCGAACTGGTCGAACCGGCGCCGGTTACCGCGGTCGGGGTTGATGGGCACGAGACGACGGTGGCGTGCGGGCGGCATCTTGTGCTGCGTGTGCGGCCGGATGCAACGCGGCGGATATTGCTGACCGGGCACATGGACACGGTTTATGGCCTCGAAGACCCGTTCCAGAATTGTGACTGGACCGATGCGGACACGCTGCATGGCCCCGGCACCGCGGACATGAAAGGCGGGATCGCACTGATGCTGGCCGGGCTGACCGCGTTCGAAAGCGGCAGTCCGGCGCTTGGCTATGATGTGCTGATCAACAGTGACGAGGAAACCGGCTCGCTATCCTCGGCGCCGCTGATCCGCGAACTGGCTTCGGGCAAGCTGGCCGCATTGACATATGAGCCCGCGCTGGCGCCGGGCGTGCTGGCGGGAGCGCGGCCGGGATCGGGCAATTTTTCGGCGGTGGTGCGCGGGCGTTCGGCGCATGCCGGGCGCAATCCGCGCGAGGGGCGTAATGCCGTGCTGGCTGCTGCCGATCTGGCATTGCGGCTGGCGGCGGCGCAGCACCCGGAGTTGTCGATCAACCCGGCCAAAATCGATGGGGGCGGGTCCAATAATCGCGTGCCCGATATGGCGGTGCTGCGCTTCAACATGCGCCCGAAGACGCCTGTCGCCGCGACCCTGGCCCAGGCGCATATGCGGGAACTGATCGCTCACGTCGCTGCAGCGCATGAAGTGTCGATCGATCTGCATGGCGGCTTTTCGCGCCCGCCCAAGCCGGTCGATGCGGCGGCCGAGCGGCTGTTTGCGCTTGTCACCCGGGCTGCCGCCGATCTCGGCCAGAGTTGCACGCGTGCCGATACCGGCGGGGTGTGTGACGGCAACAACATCGCGGCTTGCGGCGTACCGGTGGTCGATACGATGGGCGCGGTCGGCGGTGCGATCCATTCGCCTGACGAATTCCTGAAAATCGGGTCGCTGGTCGAACGGGCAAGGCTGACGGCGCTGACGCTGTGCCGGATCGACCGGGATGGGCTGGCGGCATGAGCTTTTACGTTCGCCCCGCCCGGCCGGGCGACGTCGATGCGATCTATCGCATGGCGCAGGCCGGGGGCGGGGGTTTGACCAATCTGCCACCTGTTCGCGACGCCCTGGCCGACAAGCTCGCCCGATCCGCGGTTGCGCTGGCCCGATCGCAGGATGGGCCGGACGATGGCGTCGCAGACGACCGCTTCATCTTTGCGCTGGTCGATGCGGCGGGCGAAGTCCACGGGACCAGCCAGATCTTCGCGCGCGTCGGGCTGGGGCATCCGTTCTATTCCTATCGGCTGGGCGCGATCAGCCAGTACAGTCGCGAACTGGCCGCAACCTTTCGCGCCGAAATGTTGACTTTGACCACCGATCTCGATGGATCGAGCGAGGTCGGCGGGTTGTATCTCGATCCGCGCGCGCGCTCTGGCGGCTGCGGCGCCTTGCTCGCGCGCAGCCGCTATCTGTTCATCCGCGCTCACCGTGCGCGCTTTGCCGACCGCACCGTGGCCGAATTGCGCGGGGTGGTGGATGCGGACGGGTGTTCGCCGTTCTGGGAGGGCTTGGCCGGACGATTTTTCGGCATGAGTTTCCGCGAAGCCGACGAGTTCAACGCGGTCCATGGCAATCAGTTCATTGCCGATCTGATGCCGAAGCACCCGATCTATACTGCGCTGTTGGCCCAAACGGCGCTGGCGGTAATGGGCGTTCCGCATGATTCAGGCCGCCCGGCAATGCGGATGCTGGAGACGGAAGGTTTTCGCTACGACAATTATCTCGATATTTTCGATGGCGGCCCGTCGATGACCATCGCCACCGATCGCATCGCCTCGATCCGCTATGCGCGAGACGCCGTCGTGACAGCGATCGGGTCCGCCGCCGGGGTTGGTGAATCCTGCCTGATCGCTGCGGGCCGCCTCGCCGATTTTCGGGCCGGCTGGGGCCGCATTGTCGTAACCGGGGCGGGTGCGGCGATCGATGCGCCAGTCGCGCAGATGCTCGGGCTGCAACCGGGCGACAGCATCACTTATGTCGGGAAGAGCTGACGATGGCCGGCCCGTTGCGCGAGATCAATTTCGACGGGATCGTCGGCCCCAGCCATAATTTCGCCGGGCTCAGCCTGGGCAATATGGCCGCGACGAGCAATGCCGGGCGCGACGCCTTTCCGCAGCAGGCGGCGCTGCAAGGCATTGCCAAGATGCGGCTGTGCGTGGAGCTGGGATTGACGCAAGCCATTCTGCTGCCGCATGACCGGCCCGCTGAGCGGTGGCTGGCGCGGCTTGGTGCGACGCATCGTTCGGCAGGCCGGGAACTCAGAGCCAATGCCCTTTCGGCATCGGCGATGTGGGCCGCCAATGCCGCCACGGTGTCGCCCGCGCCCGATTGTGGCGATGGCCGCTGCCACTTGACCGTCGCCAACCTGCTGACCATGCCGCATCGCGCGCTGGAATGGCCCGGTACACTGGCACAATTGCGGCTGGCGTTTGCCGACAGCCGCGCGTTCGTGGTGCATGGCCCGGTGCCCGTGCCATTCGGCGACGAGGGCGCGGCCAACCATATGCGGCTATGCGCTGCGCCCGATGCGCCCGGGGTGGAGGTGTTCGTTTACGGGGCGGATGGCAGCGGCCGGCCCGGCCCGTTTCCGGCGCGTCAGCATCGCGAAGCCAGCGCGGCGGTTGCGCGGCTGCATGGCCTGGACGCTGAGCGCGTAGTGCTGGTCCGTCAATCGGGCGAAGCCATCGCCGCCGGCGCGTTTCACAATGATGTCGTGGCCGTCGCCAATGGCGCGGTGCTGTTCGCCCATGAGCAGGCCTTTGCCGATCCCGCCGCGTTCCATGCGGATTTGTGTGCGCGCATGGCGGTGGAGATCATCGAGGTTCCGGCCAGCGCGGTCAGTCTGGAAGATGCGATTGCCTCCTATCTGTTCAATGCCCAGCTGGTCGATCTGCCCGGCGGCGGCATGGCGCTGATCCTGCCGGGCGAGGCGCGCGAAAACCCGCGCGTGTGGGGATGGCTGGAGCAATTGGTCGCCACCAACGGTCCGATCCGCGCGCTTTATCCGGTGCAACTGCGGCAAAGCATGGCGAACGGCGGCGGCCCGGCCTGCCTGCGGCTGCGGGTGGTGGCCGATCCGGCGACGGTCGATCCGCGTTTCCTGGTCGATGCCGCGCGGCTCGACCTGATTGCGGAAATCGTGGAACGCCACTGGCCGCAGCGGATCGCCCCGGCCGATCTGGCGCTGCCGGAGTTGGCCGACGATCTGCGTGCCGCGCGCAACGCCTTGCTGGCCGCGCTCGAGCTTGGCGAACTCCAGATGACCGAGCTGTGGTCGTGAACGACACCGCCATCCGCGACGCCGTGCCCAGCGACGCCCCGGCGCTCAGCCGCCTCAAATTGGCGACGTTCCGTGAAGCTTTTCTCGAAGACCACGCCATTTCCTATCCCGCCGAAGATCTTGGCGTATTCGAGGCGGAAACCTACGGGCTGGAGCGCGTAACCGCGGAACTGGCCGACCCGGCGCACCGCACCTGGGTCGTGGATGGCGCGGATGGAGAGCTGGTCGCCTATGCCCATATCGGTCCCTGCAAGCTGCCTAACCCCGATGTGCGTCCCGGCGACTGGGAGATTTACCAGCTCTACCTGCGGCGCACCGCCCAAGGCAGCGGCCTTGGCTCCCGGATGCTGGCGCATGTCCTCGCCTGGCTCGGGGATCAGGGTG
>CAXTOI010000019.1:13790-18293 GCA_964245645.1 uncultured Novosphingobium sp.
GGGTGGTCCCGTCTGGCTGGGCGTGTGGTCGGGCAATCGTCGCGCGCAGGCGCTGTATCGGCGCTGGGGGTTCAACGTGGTCGGCGAACATCGCTTTCACGTTGGCAGCTGGGTGGACGAAGAGCTGACCATGCGCCTGGATGCCATACCCATGAGCGGGGGCGGTTGAAGGCTGCTGCCGGACCGGAAGAAAATCGTTGACCAGGCCATTGGATCTTAGCGGCATGGGCATCGGCATCGTCCAGCCGGTTGCGCAGGCCAGAGCGACGACCCGCTTTTGATACAAATTGCGGGAAATAATGATTTGCTTTCGTGCAGCGCCGTCCAGCAAAGGCCAAAATCAGCTGGCGTGTGTGTTTGACTGAAGGAGCTGGCGTTGCAGACCGAGATTGATGACGGGCGAACGGCCTATGGCGAGCCCGTGCGGCGGCGGCGTCCATGGGGTACTTATGCCCTCATCGCGCTCGGGCTGATTCTCGCTGCGGTGGCCGGACGGTATTTTGCATCGCAGGGCGCGGCGAAAAACGCGCATGCGGGTCGGCCGGTGGCGGCGGTGGCGGTGGCCAAAGTCGTGCCTGCGGACGTGCCGGTGACGGTGTCCGCGATCGGCACGGTGACCCCGGTGGACACTGCGACGGTGCGCACACAATTGTCCGGCAATCTGTTCGCCATCCTGTTTCGCGAAGGGCAGCAGGTCACCGCGGGGCAAGTCATCGCCCAGATCGACCCGCGCCCCTACCGGCTGGCGCTGCAGCAGGCGGTGGCGAACGAGGCGCGCGATGCGGCGCAATTGAGCGCGGCGCGGATCGATCTGGCGCGCTACCAGACGCTGCTGCGCCAGGATTCGATCGCCAGCCAGCAGGTCGATACGCAGCGGGCCACGGTGGGCCAGCTGGAGGGTACGGTCGGCGCGGACCGGGCGGCGATCGGCAGCGCCCGGCTCAATCTGGCCTATACCGCGATCAAGGCGCCGTTCAGCGGCCAGATCGGCCTGAAGCAGGTGAGCGTCGGCAATTATGTCACGCCCGGCGACACCAACGGCATTGCCATCATCACCCGCACCGATCCGATCGACGTGCAATTCGCGCTGCCGCAGACCCAGCTGGCGAGCATCCGCAAACGGGTCGCTTCGCCCGATGGCTTGCCGGTAACCGCGCTAGACCAGGACAATCAGACCAGGCTGGCCCAAGGCAAATTCAGCACTTTCGATAACCAGATCACCACCGCCACCGGCACGGTGAACGCCAAGGCGCGCTTTCCCAATCCGGGATCGTCGGCCAGGCAGGCGCTGTTTCCTAACCAGTTCGTCAATGTCTCGATGCTGGTCGATACGCTGCATCAGGTGAACACCATACCGGTCAGCGCGATCCGCCATGGCGCGCCCGGCGATTTTACCTTCGTGGTTCAGCCGAACAGCACCGTGAAGCTGACCGTCCTCAAGATCGGCCCCAGCGACGGCGTGAACACCGCAGTCCTGTCGGGGCTCACTGCGGGGCAGACGGTGGTGAGCGAAGGTGCCGACGGTCTGGATGATGGCAGCAAGGTCAAAGTGCCCGGCGGGCGCGGCGGCAAGGGTGGAGCCGGAGCCGGCGACGGCAGAGCCGCCGATGCCGGCGGCAACGGCGCCTCGGTGGGACATGGAAAGCATCGGCACAAGCACGCTGCTGACCAATGAACGATGACGCAAAGCCGGGCGACGAGCTGAATCCGGCCGTACCGGGCGGGCCTTCGCGCCTGTTCATCATGCGCCCGGTGGCGACCACGCTACTGATGGTGGCGCTGCTGCTGGCCGGGATCATTGCCTATCGCTCGCTGCCGCTGGCAGCGCTGCCGCAGGTCGATTATCCCACGATCCAGGTGCGCACCCTGTATCCCGGCGCCGCCCCCGATGTCATGGCGCTGACCGTCACGTCGCCGCTGGAGCGCCAGTTCGGTCAGATGCCGGGTCTGACGCGGATGACCTCGAACTCCTCGGCGGGCGCGTCGGTGATCACGCTGCAATTCGATCTCGACTTGTCGCTCGATATCGCCGAGCAGGAAGTGCAGGCGGCGATCAATGCCGCGCAGACGCTGCTGCCCAGCGACCTGCCCGCGCCGCCGGTCTATGCCAAGGTCAATCCCGCCGATGCGCCGGTGCTGTCGCTGGGGGTCAGTTCCAGAACCCGGCCGCTGGGCGAAGTCGAGGGTATCGTCGAGCGCCAGTTTTCCAACAAGATCGCACAGGAGGCCGGCGTCGGCCTGGTCAGCCTGTCGGGCGGCGAGCGCCCGGCGGTGCGGATCACCGCCAACGTCGCGGCGATGGCGGCGCATAATCTGTCGCTCGAAACGATCCGCAACGCCATCGGCAACGCCAATGCCAATCTGGCCAAAGGCAGCTTCGACGGACCGACCAAGAGCTGGACGATCGACGCCAACGACCAGCTAACCAGCGCTGCCGATTACCGCGGGCTGATCATCGCAGTGACGGGCAATGCGCCGGTGCATTTGTCGGATGTCGCCAGCATCGAAGATTCGGTCGAGAATATCCGGGTCGGCTCGTGGATGAACAAGCAGCCTGCGGTGATCATCGATGTCCAGCGCCAGCCGGGCGCGAACGTCATCGCCACGGTCGACAAGATCAAGGCCGACCTGCCCGCGCTCGAGGCACAATTGCCCGCCGATGTGAAGGTCAGCCTGTTGACCGACCGTACCACCGGCATCCGCGCCTCGGTATCCGATGTGCAGGTCGAACTGGTGATCTCGGTGCTGCTGGTAGTGCTGGTGATCTTCCTGTTCCTGGGGTCGCTGCGGGCAACCGTCGTCGCCGGCATTTCGGTGCCCTTGTCGCTGATCGGCGCGTTTTCGGCGATGTGGGCGCTGGGGTTCTCGATCAACAATCTGTCGCTGATGGCGTTGACCATTGCTTCGGGCTTCGTCGTCGACGATGCGATCGTGGTGATCGAGAATATCGCCCGCCATATCGAGGAGGGGATGCGGCCATTCGATGCCGCCTTGCGCGGGGCCAGCGAGATCGGCTTCACGATCATCTCGCTGACCGTCAGCCTGATCGCCGTTCTGATCCCGCTGCTGTTCATGGGCGATGTCGTCGGGCGGCTGTTCCGCGAATTCGCGATCAGCCTGGCGATCACCATCGTGCTGTCGGCGGTGGTCGCCCTGACGGTGGTACCGATGCTGGCGGCGCGCTGGCTGAAGCCGACCGATCAAGAGCGGCGCTTTGCCGTCGCCGACTGGGGCATGGCGCAGTTCGACCGGCTGGCGCATGCCTATTCGCGCGGGCTGGAATGGGTGCTGGCACGCGCGGCGCTGACGATGCTGGTGTTCGCCGCAAGTCTGGCGCTGACCGCGCTGCTGTTCGTGATCATTCCCAAGAACCTGTTCCCGGTGCAGGATACCGGACAGATTTCGGCGACGGTGATCTCGGCGCAGGATACCTCGTTCGGACGGATGGCCACGCTGCAACAAAAGGTCGCAGCGGCATTGCTGGCCGATCCGGCGGTCAGCAGCCTGAGTTCTTCGATTGGGGTGGACGGGGTCAACCCCACGCTCAACCAGGGGCGGATGCTCATCAACCTGAAGGATCTCGGCGATCGCGGCAGCCTGGCCGATGTGATCGCTTCGCTCGGCGGTCGCGCCGCAAAGGTCGCGGGCGCGACGCTCTACCTCCAGCCGGTGCAGGATCTGACCGTCGATACCGAATCTGGGCTGACACCATACCGATTCGCGCTGCAGGGTGCGGACCAGACGCTGGTCGATAGCTGGGGCGCGAAGCTGGCCGATGCGCTGGCGCAAAACTCCGACCTGCGCGGGGTCAATGCCAACGTACTGGGACAGGGACGCTCGGTGGTTGTGGACATCAATCGCGATGCGGCGGCACGGCTGGGGTTGTCGGCGCTGGCGGTGGATACCGCGCTCTACGATGCCTTTGGCCAGCGCATCGTTTCGACGATTTACACCCAGTCGAGCCAGAACCGGGTGATCCTGCAGGCCACGCCGCAGATGCAGTCGAACCCGCAAGGGCTGGCGCAGCTCTACATCCCGCTGCCGGGCGGCACCTCGGTCCCGCTGGGCACGATCGCCACCATCACCGAAGGCATGGCGCCGCTGGTGCTGTCGCGCCAGTCGCAGTTTCCCGCAGCGACGATCGGCTTTGACCTCGCGCCGGGGGTGTCGCTGGGCCATGCCGTCTCGGCGATCGGCCAGGTCGAGCAGCAGATCGGCCTGCCGCCGCAGATCAGCAGCGATTTCAGCGGCGCGGCCGGCGCGTTCCAGTCGGCGCTGGGCAATGAGCTGGTGCTGGTGCTGGCGGCAATCGTCGTCGTCTACATCGTGCTCGGCGTGCTGTATGAAAGCTTCGTCCATCCGCTGACGATCCTGTCCACGCTGCCGTCGGCAGGTGTGGGCGCGCTGATCGCGCTGTCGCTCAGCGGTTATGGGCTGGGGGTGATCGGGATCATCGGCATCGTGCTGCTGATCGGCATCGTCAAGAAGAACGCGATCATGATG
>CAXTOI010000020.1:0-1482 GCA_964245645.1 uncultured Novosphingobium sp.
GATGATGCCGAGCGTGCCTTCCGATCCGATCATCAGCCGGGTGAGATCATAGCCGTTGCGGCCACGTTGTGAATGTAGAGCAGCCCGCAGCATTCAACCATGCGCTACTCGAGTTCGCCTCAGATGTGGTCAATATCTAATGACCGCTCATGCCGGAAGCAGCCATCTCGCGGCGGACGCAGGATTGACCGTTAGCCCTAGATGTCACCCTCCCGTGCGGTCGATGGCCAGCCGACCCAAGCGTTGCCATCTTACCTGAATCTCCCTCGTGGGCTCAAGGTTTAGAACGCACTTTCGTTTTGCGGTTCGCTGGTTAAACTATCGCCGATGCAAACTACCTCAATGGCCATCGATCCGCGACAATTGCGTGTGCTCCTCACTGTCGTTCGCAAAGGTTCGTTTAGCAGCGCTGCACGAGAACTCGTGATGTCTCAGCCAGCCGTCTCTATGGTGATCGCCCAGCTTGAGCGCGCGGTCGGCGCGCAACTGGTTGAACGCGGACGGCAGGGCGCTGCTCCTACGCAAGCTGGCCGCATCCTCACCCGCCGTGCGGAAATGATCGAAACGGTGCTCGATCTTGCCAGACAAGAGATCGCGCTCGGTATGAGCGAAGTAGAGGGACCGTTAGTGGTCGGTGGCACGCCCGGCGCGCTGATGAGTCTGCTCCCGGCCGGGATTGCTAAACTCGAAGCGGAAAAGCGACACTTCGCGCTCCGCATCGTAGAACTTCCGGACGCGGATATATTTCCGATGTTGCGCTCATTCAAGATTGACCTCGCGCTCGTTACCGTCGGCATTGGCATCGTACCAGAGGACATCATCGAACGGGCGATTGTTTCGGACAGTTTCGTGCTGGTTATGAAGGAAGACCATCCTTATCGCGCGGCGCGCGCACGGCTCGCCGATATTGCTGTGTTGGATTGGGTACTCCCCGACATTGGAGGTGCGTTTCAAAGGCAAATCGAAGCGATATTTCTCAACGCCGGCGTGGCGGTGCCGCAGCGGGCGGTGCGGTGCGACTCTCTTGCGACCACCAAGGAAATAATTCGCAAGAGCAATCGCGTCACTATCCTGCCCCAGCGCGTAGTCGCCACTGACGTTGGCAACCGGCTGCTGCGTCAAGTTGAACTGACAGCCGGCCCTCCTCCTCGTCTGGTCGGCGTACGCATGCTTCGTGAGCGAGCGCAGATGCCGTTGGCCGACGATCTTGTCCGAGCGCTGTCGGATGCTGATCGGAATCCATAAGTGGAACTGATGCTCTTGATCGTTATCATTATTTGACTGATCGCACCTGATCCGGGCATCTGCAATTCTAGCGGGTGCCTCGAAAACTCCTGCGACAGGAGAGTTGGCGATGCGGCGGTTCATTTTCGACAACGCCAACATTTTTGACGGCACCGGCGCAGCTTGCTTTGCCGGGCGCGTACTGGTCGAAGGTGAGCGCATCGCGCAAATCGCAAAACCCGGCGATCCATTAATCGG
>CAXTOI010000020.1:1492-3964 GCA_964245645.1 uncultured Novosphingobium sp.
GTTATCGATTGTGCCGGGGCAACACTTATGCCCGGCCTGGTTGAGGCACACGGCCACATCTCGTGGCCCTCGTCCACCGAGAAGTTCGAACCGCGCTTCGTCCTGCCACCCGAGGAAATGTTGCTCGCCGCTGCGCGCAATGCTCGCATCCTCCTCGATCAGGGCTTCACCAGCATCTTTTCAGCAGGTGCGCTCGGTGAACGCATCGAAGTGGTGTTGCGCGATGCTTTCAAGGCGGGCGACCTACCCGGGCCGCGTCTGCTCGCCTCGACCATCGAGCGCAGTCCCGAAGCGGCCGAGGGCATGGAGACCGGCAAGAAAGTCGCTATGCAAGGCCGCGGTCCGGAGGCGATGCGCGCGTTTGTTGAACGGTGCCATACCATCGGCATCGACACGGTGAAGCTTGTTATTTCGGGTGAAGATGCGCTGCAGCCGGGTAGCTCGCAACATATCCTTTACGATCAGGCCGAAGTCACCGCCGCCTGCGAGGTTGCTCATGGGTTAGGCATGCGGGTTGCTGCGCACACGCAGGCGGCCGAGGCGGTTAAGATCGCCGCCCGTGCGGGCGTCGACGTCTTCTATCACTGCTCCTACGCCGACGAGGAGGCGCTGGACATGTTGGAGGCTGCCAAGGAGCGCATTTTCATGGCGCCTGCGATCGGCGTCATCGTGGCGACACTCGAAGCTACCCCGCCGCCGCACATCGACATGAGTTCGATGAAGGAAATGGCCAAACCGGTGATCGAAAACACCCGTCGCCTGATCCCCGAATTGCGCCGTCGCGGGGTGCGCGTACTACCGGGCGGCGACTATGGCTTTCCGTTCAATCCGAACGGTACCAACGCGCGAGACCTGCAGCATTTTGTCGATCTGTATGGTTACACGCCCGCCGAGGTGCTTTCGGCGGCGACGATGCTCGGCGGCCAGATCATGGGCATGGGTGACGAGCTGGGGCTCGTCCGCCAAGGCTTTATCGCCGATCTGTTGCTGGTCGAGGGCGATCCCACCGACGATGTTCGGCCAATTGTTGAGCGGCGCAATCTGCGCGCGATCATGCAGGCTGGCCGATTTCATAAAGCGCCAGCAGCGCTAGCTCCGGTCACGTGAGCGGTTGGCGCAAGCGCAGGTATGGGGCGTGACAGTGAAAGATAGCTACGACGTCGCGATCGTTGGCTGCGGGCCCGTGGGGGCTTATGCCGCGCATCTCTGCGGTAAATACAACCTCTCCGCAGTGGTTCTGGAGCGCGAGGCGCAACCCTATCCATTACCCCGTGCCGTGCATCTTGATCATGAAATGATGCGCTTGTTCGCCGATATCGGTCTGCTTGACGAGATTGCGCCGCTGATGTTCGCGACTGACGGCCATATCCATATCGGCGCCGATGGCGGCGTTATCCGTTACCTCGGTTCGGCGGGCGCCCCGCGGCCCTTTACCTTTGCCAACGACTATTTCTTCTATCAGCCCGAGCTTGAGGAAGTCCTGCGGTCCGGCCTTAGCCGCTATCTGCAGGTGGTACTGCGGCTCGGCGCTGCGTTGAGCACGCTGACTCAGGATGCCGACGCCGCGGCGCTGATCTTGGACAGCGGCGAGACGATCCGCGCACGCTATGTCATCGGGTCCGATGGCGCGCATAGCGGAGTGCGCAAGGCCCTGGGCATCGCGCTCGACGATCTCGATTTCGAGGAACCCTGGCTCGTGGTCGATGCTGAGGTCGAAGGGCCGATCGCCTTCCCTGATTTTACCGGAGTGCCCGCTGAGGCCGATCTGCAGCGGCTCTCGGTGATGCTTTGCGATCCCCGGCGCCCCGCAACGATCGTGCCGGGTCGTGGGAGGCATCGGCGCTGGGAATTCATGCTGCTTCCGGGTGAGGACGACATGGCCATCATGGCGCCCGAGCGAGTGGCGGCGCTGGTCGAACCCTGGGTGGTTGGAGCGCGTCACCGAATCATGCGCGCCGCAACTTATCGCTTCCATGGCCTTGTCGCCGAGCAATGGCGCCAGCGGCGGGTGTTCCTCGCGGGCGATGCCGCTCACCAGACGCCGCCCTTCTTTGGCCAGGGCATGTGCCATGGGCTACGCGATGCGGCCAATCTCGTGTGGAAACTGGCGCTCGTTTTGCGTGGTGAAGCGGCGGACGCGCTGCTCGATAGCTACCAGCCCGAACGCGATCCGCATGTCCGATCGGTGATCGGCGCGGCGGTTGAAGCGGGGCGCTACATCTGCGAGCTGGATCCCGTACTCGCTGCGGCACGTGATACACGCATGCGCGACCAATCGGACCCGCGCACTGCGGCTGACCTTATCCAACCCATTCGGGATGGCGTAGTGGCAGGTGACGCTGGCGAGCGGTTCATTCAGCCTTTAGTCGTGATGCCGGATGGTAGCGAATGCCGGCTTGATATTGCGACCGGAGGCGGCTGGGTGCTGTTGCTGCGGTCCGGGGCAATTTCGCTGTCTGCGGCGAGCAGCGA
>CAXTOI010000020.1:3974-18235 GCA_964245645.1 uncultured Novosphingobium sp.
CTGTCTGATGTTATGATTGATATGTGGCGGAGGCTTGACTTTTCTAAGCTCGTCGTCGGCAGCGATATCCGCG
The DNA here is from genome assembly GCA_964245645.1 of uncultured Novosphingobium sp. GTDB lineage: Bacteria > Pseudomonadota > Alphaproteobacteria > Sphingomonadales > Sphingomonadaceae > Novosphingobium. Next base: position 4,048 of record CAXTOI010000020.1, read on the forward strand.
ACGTTGAAGGCCATCTCGCCGCGTGGTTCGAGCGGCACGGTGCGATCGCTGCGATCGTCCGGCCCGACTTCTATACATATGCCGCGCCTGCGACTGCCGAGGCGCTCCAAGATGCCATGGCGCGTCTGGCCGCGCGCCTGCATCTGTGTGGCGAGCTTGCCGCTCAGGGGGACGACGCGTGACCGATCTCACCCTTGCCGCCGCCGAAGCTATCCTCGACGGTGCGTTGGGGCATGCCCGCGCGGAAGGCCTCGCGCCGCTCGCGATGGTGGTCCTCGATGCCGGCGCACATATGGTGGCGATGAAGCGCGAGGACGGCGCCAGCCTGTTTCGCGGACAGATCGCCGCCGGCAAGGCAACCGGCGCGTTGGGAATGGGTTACGGCACGCGTGAACTCGCCAGGCGCGCGCAAGGCGGCCCGTTGTTCTACACGGCACTGATGACGCTGACCGGTGAGGTAGTGCCGTCCCCGGGCGGCGTTCTCATCCGCGATGTGAAAGGCGGGCTACTTGGCGCAGTCGGCATAAGCGGTGACACGGGCGATGCCGATGAAGCGGCGGCGCTCGCCGGGGTTGCAGCGGCAGGGCTAATTGCTCAGCCGGGAGAATGGGCAGGAGATACCAAATGAAGCTGCGCAGCATTGAAATCGAACTCCCGCATATCTCTGCCGCTGCGAATTTTCTCACTGGAAGCTGGGGGCTTGCGGAGGGTGAACGGCGCAAAGACGCGATATATCTGCGCGGCTCAGGCGAGCTGCCGTATCTGGTCGCTCTGTTTGAGAGGGATATCGAGCGGGTGCGTTCGGTCACGTTCCTCTGCGAAGACGAAGCTGAGCTTGCCGCCCTCGCGCGCAGCGTTGGCGCCAGCGGCAGGCCGATGCGCGAGGTCGTCAGCGCAGACCCAGGCGCCGGCCACGGCATCGAGGTTGAACTGCCGGAGGGAGAGGTGTTTCGGTTCCTGGCGGGTGCTGGCCTGGTGGCGCCGATCGCCGGCCGCGATCTGCCGTTTAAACTCACGCACGTCGTGGTCTCCAGCGCGGATGCCGAAGCTTCGGCCGCCTTTGCGGAAAAAGTGCTGGGCTTTACCGTTTCCGACCGCACGAAGGCTATGGTCTTCGTGCGGTGCAATCGGGCGCATCACTCGATCGCGTTTGCCAGGGCCGGTTATTCCTCGCTTAACCACGTTGCGTTCGAAATGGATGATATTGACGCGGTCATGCGGGGCATTGGGCGTATGCGCGACGTTGGTACGGCCCCGGTCTGGGGTCCTGGGCGCCATGGGCCAGGCGACAACGTCTTTGCGTATTTTATTGCGCCGTTCGGGGCGGTGATCGAGTTCTCTACCGCGACCAATCTTGTCGACGATGATTATCGCACAGGCAGCCCGGCAGACTGGACCTGGCCCGAAAACCGTGTTGACCAATGGGGCCTGTCGACGAAGGATGTGGCCTCTATCACTGAGGCCGAACAGCGCTTCCGGTTCCAGCGCGACTGGCAACCCGACGAGGCTCGATAAGCCCGAAAGAGAGACTTCATGCGTTATATCAGTTTCACTTATGCGGGGCGCTCGTCCTATGGGCGCGTGGAAAATGGCCGTGTTGCGGATCTTGGCGCGTTGTTGGGCGCGCCAATCGATCTCAAGGCGGCAATAGCCGCTGGAACTCTTGCTAGCCTGGAGGCGGAAATGAGCCTCGATCTTTCGTCGGTCACCCTGCTACCCGTGATTCCAAATCCGAATAAAATCCTGTGCGTTGGCCACAATTACGAAACGCATCGCCAAGAAACCGGTCGAGCCAAGGTCGATAATCCCTCGATTTTTATCCGCTTCGCCGATACCTTGATCGGCGCAGACCATCCAATCATACTGCCAACCGTGTCGGAACAGCTCGATTTCGAGGGTGAGCTGGCCATCGTCATAGGGAAGGGCGGTCGAGCAATTGCCGAAGCAGATGCGATGGCTCATGTTGCTGGCTTTGCCTGCTTCAACGATGCTTCTGTGCGCGATTGGCAGTGGCACACCAGTCAATTTACGCCCGGCAAAAATTTCCCCGCGACCGCCCCTTTCGGTTCCGAGTTGGTAACCCCTGACGAAATCGTCGATCTTCAGGCAGTCACCATCACGACACGGTTGAATGGCCAGCAAATGCAGCACGCCCCGGTCGCCGATATGATCTTCCCGATTCCCAAAATTATCGCTTACGTCTCAAGTTTTACACTACTGACGCCTGGCGATGTCATTGCCACGGGCACGCCGGGCGGGGTTGGGGCGAAACGTCAACCGCCGGTGTGGATGAAGTCTGGCGATGTGGTGGAAATCGAAATTACGGGTGTCGGCACTCTCATATCGCGTATTGTAACGGAGAGCGGCTCGACAAGTAGCGATCGCAACCGATAGGCGTCGCAGACGAGACGCGAATGTCCGGGGAACGTTTGCAAGCGAGGAGACGGCCAGCACCAGCCTCTCAACCGCCAGGCTGATCCGTTTGCAGGGAAGGTGTGCGGCGCAGCATATCGACGCTGGCAGACCAGGTCGGCGCCGCCACCTTTGCCCTTATGCCAATTTATCGGCTGATTGAGGCGCAGTGCTGGAGCAGACGGGAAGTCGCTAGTCGTTGACCTGGCGACCAACCCGATATGGTCCGGTTCGCGACGGAAGCATCTCCCCTTTCCAACTCAGGCGAACCTGACCATCGATGACCAGCCGGTCGACGGCCGCGTGAACTGCGGGCATCATGCTACGCCAGGCCAACTCAGCGTGACCGGCGCCGGCCGCGGCGGCCAGCATCCGAGCCACTTCGCTTGGACAGATCGTTGCGCCGGGTGCCCGAGCATCGAGAAGGGTAAGCGTCGCCTCATAGGCATCCATCGCCACGGATGTCATCGCTTGCTCCCATATGTTTCGACGCCGGCAAAAACTTCAATGATCCTGCGCACATTCGTTCATCCCGGCATTTTCAACGAGGCTCTTGAGGCGTCATACGATAGATCAGCGCTACCGAAAGCCCGCGTGGCGTTTGCAAGCTGATTCTGTGGACCGTTCAATGTCATCAACAAGACTTAATCAACCCGCCATCCGGCGAATTATCCGGTATCCTGAACTATCACCATATACGCGTGTTTATGTCTGCGCTCCGGCAACGGCAACATGACCGGCCCGCTGATGCGTTACGATCGAGCCGTAGCAGACGCTGCAGCGAATTTCAGAAACACCCCCGCGATGAAGATTCTGGGGCCGGCGAGCGATATCGCGGACCAATGGCAATTGTTCACGATCTGCGTGGCGACCATCGGCGCGGGCGGCCTGCGTCGGGACCGCAAGCTTGTCGCAACGGGGGTTCATATGACGCTGGCGATGCTGGCGGCAACGGCGCTCAAGAACCTGGTAAAAGGCCGGATCGACCGAACTCGTCCGATCGTGGTCGTACAAGGTGGGCAATATATCTTTCAGCATGGCGATCACGACGTGACCGAGTTGAACAGCTTTCCGTCAGGCCACACGGCCGGCGCGGTCGCGGTCGCCTGGGCCATCGCCTGCCAATATCCGTCAACGAAATTGATCGCACTTGGCACGGCGGCAGCTATAGCGGGGATACAGATCCCCCGAGCGAAGCACTATCCGATCGATCTGGCAGCAGGAGCGCTGGTTGGGCTGGTCGCTGGAGCTGCTGCCCGACATCTGCTGCCGGCGCGCATGATACCACTTCTCGTTGACTCATCTCCCCTCCCCGGCGGGTAGGGAGCCATGGGTCGCAGCCCATGAAATGTAGTATGAGATCTCGTAGCGCCGAGAAGTAAGATTTGGCCGCTTGTGGCGCCAGGTGGCCATGCGGACTTGAGCCTCGAACAATCTGCGCCGCGCGATTATTTAAGGCTGATCGGAACCGAATCAGGACAGACCTGTTCAGACTTTGCTCGATACGGTTCGCCGTGGAGCGCCGCACGGGCGGCGTAAGGCTTATGCCAATATTGCGAGGAAGCCACGCCCGGTGGTCTCGCCGAAATTATTCGGCGGAGCTTTGCATTGGCCAATGACGACACACAACGGACCGTTCCGCTTTTCGAAGAACAGCTGAACGTCGGCAAGGCCGCGGTCGTGACCGACCGCCTGCGGATATCGACCATAGTCGAAGAACGTCCTGTCACCATCGACAGCACGATCGAGCGAGGCGATCTGAACGTCGAGCGCGTCGCCGTCGAGCGCGCCGTAGCGCAGGCTCCCGAACCGCGTCAGGAGGGCGACATCCTGATCGTCTCGATCGTGGAAGAGCGGCTGGTCGTCGAGAAGCGGCTGTTTGTGGTCGAGGAACTCCGCATCACCCGAACGACCACGACCGAACAGGTCAGCGTGTCCGAAACCGTCCGGACGATGCGCGCAACCATCGACCGCCTTCACCCAGCATCAGAAACGACCGGGAGCGAGAATAATGGCTGACCCCAAGAACACGCACGGCGCACCGCCGCGCGAGGTGCATATCGAGAAGAAGAAGGTAAATTGGCTTGCCTGGATCCTGCTCGCACTCGGCATCCTGGCCGCCTTGCTGGCGCTTAGCCGGTGCAGCCGGACCGACACCGTCGCCGTAGCTCCGGTGCCGGCCGCCTCGCCCAACACGCCGCCGATCGGCGTGCAGCATGTCACATTGCCGGGCGGCAAGATTGTCGATCTCCAGCCGGCCACGCTCAATTATGATCTGCAGGCGTTCCTCGCTTCTGCGGACCCCGCCCCGCGCACGTTCACTTTCGACAAATTGAACTTCGACACCGCATCAGCGAAAATTCGCGCCGATGACGTGCCGACGCTGAGCGCCTTGTCGCAGATCCTGGCCGCATATCCCAAGGCGGTCGTTCGTCTGGTCGGCTACGCCGATGCCCGCGGCTCGGATGCTGTGAATGCCAGGCTGGGCAGCGACCGGGCGACGGCTGTCGCCAAGGCGCTGAGCGATGGCGGCATTGACGCCAAGCGGATCACCACCGCCAGCGGCGGCGACAGCAACCCCGTCGCCACCAATGCGACCGCAGGCGGTCAGTTCGAGAACCGCCGCACCGAACTGGTTGTCACCAGCAAATAGCCTACCCGCCCATTCCCTGTTCTACCAAGGAGACTACCCATGACACGTACGATTACTGCATTGTTCGATAAACGCCCGGATGCCGAAGCCGCGAAGAACCGGCTTGAAGCCGCCAATGTCGATGCCGGCCATGTCGGTATCCATGACCAGACCAGCCCGGACTTTCACGCCAGCGGCCAATCCACGACGCGTGACCCTGGCATCTGGGGCTCGATCAAGAACGCGTTCCTGCCTGACGAAGATCGCCATACCTACGAGGAGGGCGTCCGCCGCGGCGGCTTCCTACTGACCGCGGACGTGGGCGAAGAGCATGTCGACGAAGCGGTGCGCGTCCTGGAGGAAGCCGACACCGTCGATATCGATGAGCGCGCCCAGGATTGGCGCTCGTCGGGTTGGGAATATGCGCCTGTCGAAGCGCTGGGCACAAACGCGACCGCGAGCGTTGCCGCCCCCGGCTCGAGCAGCAATGCCGCTTTTGCCGACGTGGCGGGCGAGCAGAGTATCCCGATCGTCGAGGAGCAGCTGGTGGTCGGCAAGCGCGAGGTCGATCGTGGCGGCGCCCGGGTCCGCTCCTATATCACCGAGGTGCCGGTCCACGAGCAGGTTCGCTTGCGCGATGAGCAGATCAACGTGCAGCGCCGTGCTGTCGATCGGCCGCTCACCGACGCCGATGACGCATTCCGTGAGCGCACGATCGACGTGACCGCGACCGGCGAGGAAGCCGTCGTCGGCAAGACTGCGCGGGTCGTCGAGGAAGTCGTCGTCTCCAAGACGGCCGGCGAGCGGGTCGAGGATATCGACGACACCGTTCGGCGCACCGAAGTCGAAATCGAGGAAGACAAGATCGAGGAAGACAGGGGCTTGGCCGTCAACCCTGCCCTCCGCCCCTGAGGTGAGGCCTGGCGCGTTTACGGCGCGCCAGGCCTATCTCCTTTCGGTACGCAAAGGGCTGTATCCAGATAGGTCGTAGCGATATGTTCCTTGACATGACCGGCTCAATGCATCCCGAAGCGCCGGATCCGTCATGCTCGGGCTGCAGTATCGGCCCGGATGATCATCTCGCAGCAATGGTCAGGGCGGCCTTTCCCGCGCTGACGATGGGCGGCTGGCGGATTGATCAATCCGGAGGCGATCATGTCCTGCTTATTGTGGACGGCGATATCGTGTTCCGTTTTCCGCGCGTTGGGACACATGACCTGAATTTGGAAATTGCCGTGCTGCTGGCGCTGAAACCGACGATGCCGGTGGCGACGCCAGCTTACGACTACATCGATCCCCAGGGGCGCTTTGCCGGCTACCGCTATCTGCGCGGTGCCGCCCTCACGCCTCAGCGATTTGCGGCGCTTTCGAGCGCTCGTCAGGATGAGTTGGCGAAATCCGCAGCGCAGTTCCTGTCGATTTTGCACGGCCTGCCCTCGGGCGAAATCGCTCCCGAAAAATGCTGGCCGAAGATTTGGACTGCTAGACAGTTCGGCAAGCGTGCGCGGAACGATCGCTTGCCGGTGCTTGCCAATCTCCTTCCGGGTACGATCGATGCGATCGGAAGATTCTACGCTGAATATATGTGCGACCGGCCCCCAGGCATGGTTGTCGTGCATGGCGACCTCGTAGCCGAGCATATCCTGCTCGATCGATCCGGCCGGCTGTGCGGCATCATCGACTTTGGTGACGTCGCGCTTGGCGACCCGGCGCAGGACTTCCTTGGTTTCTGGGCTTATGGCGAAGCCACGACACGCCGCGTGGTGGATCTCTACGAGCCGGGCACCACCGATCCCGGACTGCTGGCGCGATCGCGCAACCATTTCATTCGCTACCGGCTGGACCAACTGTACGAGAATGTCGATAACGCCGGGTTCGATCTGCCGCGTGCCGCCGCTGAAATCGAGGCCCTCATTGCGATCTAGGGTCTTCTCGACTGATGTCGGGCCGGCACCGTCTTCATCGGCAAGACTCTAGCGCAAAGCCCGGCTTCCGTTCATACCCCAAAGGGATGAACCTGTATTTTCATTTTAAGTGTCGGCTCCTGCCGATACGAGGCTTTCAATGACCGATTCCGATAATGACATAGCCGGCTATCAGGACATCCTGACGGGGAGCCACGATGCAACGCCGCAGACCCAGGGGGCGGCCCAAGTTGCCGGATCCTCGACCCCAGAACTGAAGAGCCTGCTGGGCATTGCCGTCGGCACGCTGGTGATCGCGGCGCTTTATTTTGGCAAGGAGGTCCTGGTCCCGATCACGCTGGCGGTGATGTTGTCGTTCGTCCTTTCGCCGGTAGTCAATTTTCTCCAGCGAATGAAGCTGTGGCGCGCTCCGGCCGTGATCCTGACCGTGCTGGGCGCACTGGCGTTGCTGGGGATCGTCGGCACGGTGATCGGCAGTCAGGCCGCAGCGCTGAGCGCCAACGCACCCCAATATGCGCAGACCATCGAGGCCAAGGTCGAAGGCGTCCAGGGGTTCGCGATCGCCAAGCTGGCTGCTGTTACCAAGCAGCTGGGCGGAGCCCGCCAGCCCGCGCCGGCCGCAGCGCGCTCGTCGGGAGCTGCCACGGCATCGCCGGCACCATCGCCCGGCGGCGCGAGGCAGCCGATTCCGGTAGAAGTGGTCCAAGGGCAAACCTCGCCGTTGACTATAGCGCGCGCCGTACTGGCGCCGATTCTGAGTCCGCTGGAGACGACGATCCTGGTGCTGATCGTGGCGATCTTCGTGCTGATCCAGAAAGAAGATCTGCGCGACCGGTTTATTCGTCTCGTCGGGTCCAATGATCTCCACCGCACGACGCGCGCCATGGACGATGCCGGCCAGCGGCTCAGCAAATATTTCCTGTCGCAGCTTACCGTGAACACCTGTTTCGGGATCGTCATCGCCCTGGGGCTGTGGGCCATCGGCATCCCGTCGCCGGCGATGTGGGGGCTGATGGCCGGGCTGCTGCGGTTCGTTCCCTATATCGGGTCGCTGATCGCGGCGGTTGCGCCGGCTGCGCTGGGCGCTGCGATCGATCCGGGTTGGGGCATGGCGATCGAAGTGGTCGCGCTGTTTTTCGTGGTCGAGCCGTTTACCGGCTACGTTGTCGAGCCGATGCTGTATGGCCACTCCACCGGGCTGTCGCCAGTGTCGGTCATCATCTCGGCTATCTTCTGGACCTGGGTGTGGGGGCCGATCGGGCTGATCATGTCGACGCCGCTGACACTCTGCCTCGTCGTCATGGGGCGTTATGTCAAAAGCCTTGAGTTCTTCGACGTCTTGCTGGGCGACCGTCCGGCGCTGACCCCAGTCGAAAGCTTTTACCAGCGTATCCTCGCAAACAACCCCGATGAAGCGCTGGCCCAGGCAGAATCGCTGCTGGGTAATCGCCCGCTCGCCGAATACTACGACGAGGTTGTCGTGCCGAGCCTGAAGCTGGCTGTCGAAGACCAGGCGAAGGGTACGATCGACGCACCCCGCGCCGAACAGATGAGCCGCTCGATGCTGTCGGTCGTCGAGGATCTCCAGGATCATGGCGAGGAAGGCGTCGCCCAACATGGTTCTGCGCAGGCGATGCCGACAGGAGGGCTGGTGGCCTGCGTTTCGGGCGGCGGACCGTTCGACAATGTCGTCTCGACGATGATCGCCCAGCTGTTGATGCAGCGCGGCGTGTCTTGTCGGCAGATCCCCCACGCCATGACTTCGCGGGATGCGATCGCGCAGCTCGAGCTTGCGGGGGTGAACCTCGTGCTGATTTCATATCTGGAGCTGGAGGGATCGCCGGCAACGCTGCGCTATCTGATCAAGCGGCTGCGCCAGCGCGCGCCTGCCGCGAAAATCGTCGTCGGCTTGTGGCCGAACGGCGAAGCAGTGTTGACCGATACCGGCATCCAGCATGCCATCGGCGCCGATCGCTACGTCGAAACACTTCAGGCCGCACGCGACGCCGTGTCGAGTGAGCATGGAGCTGCATCCTTGCCGTCAATTTGACGGTCGACGGGCCCAGTCCAGCCCATCCGGCAATGGTAAACGGCGATCGGGATCATTGGGGTATGATAATATGACGTCGAGCAGCGCCGATATTGCCTCTTCCGTAGCCATTCATGGCCCCGCTTCTCCCTTCGCCATACCCGCAGAGGGCTGGAAGCAGGTATTACGGCGGACGTGGCAGCAGGTGGGCGAGGATAATGTCGGTCTGGCGGCCGCCGGTGTCGCCTTCTACGGATTCCTGGCGATCGTGCCGCTGCTCGGTGCGATCGTGCTCAGCTATGGACTGCTGGCCGAGCCGGCGACAGTCATCAAGAACATCGACAATCTGGCCACGGTCATGCCCGCCGACGCGGCAAAGCTGGTCGGCGAGCAGTTGATGAACGTCGTCAAGACATCGGGAACCAAAAAGGGTTTTGGACTGCTGCTCGCCTTGGCGCTTGCGCTGTTCGGCGCCCGCAATGGCGCTGGCTCGATCGTCATAGCGCTCAACATCGCTTATGAAGAAAAGGAGACCAGGAGTTTCGTTCGCCTGAACCTGGTGGCCCTGGCGATCACGGTTGCCGCCGTCGTTGTCGCCATCGTGGCATTGGTTGCGATCGCCGCGCTCGGCCATCTGGAGAAACTCATTCCCGGCGCGGCAGGCTTTGTGCTGATCCTGGGCAAGGTCTGTACGTACCTGATGGTCGTGCTTGGCGGCGCGGCGGGTGCAGCAACATTGTACCGTTATGCACCCGATCACGCTATGGCGCGATGGATGTGGCTCACGCCCGGCTCGCTCGTCGCAGCGGTACTCTGGCTCCTGCTTACTATCGGCTTCGGCATTTATGTGGCGAACTTCGGCAATTACAATGCCACCTACGGTTCGCTTGGCGCCGTCGCGGTCACTTTGACGTGGCTCTATCTGTCGAGTTATGTGCTGCTGCTGGGCGCCGAACTCAATTCGGAACTGGAACATCAGGCAAAGCGTGGCCCGGACGCCCACGCCGAACCTGCGCATGATACCGGCAGTGCCGCCGCCGGCCATTCCGGCGTAACGCGAAATGCAGTCGATACACCGGCCACAGATGCCGCAAAGCTTGTGCAGCCTATTCCTGCCGAGCCAGCCATTTTCAACGAATACGGCTTGTGGCGGGCTGCTCGCCGCGCCGGCCGCGCAGTCGGTCTCGACAAGGTCGAGCTGGCCCCCTCGCTGCTCGCTACCGGCGGTTTGGCCCTGCTGAAGCGGCGGGAACGCGCGCCGGCAGGCTTCGCCTTGCTGGCGGCAAGTGGATTGATCGCCTTCTTGAGTGCCCGTCCGGCACAAGATCGGCTCGACGCGTCCCGATCACCGGCTAAAAAACGTGCACTACCTTGAAAGCCACATCCCGCAGTGCGCCGGGAGGCGGCAATGCGGCGGCATGCCTATTGCAGCCTGGCCTCCAGGGCTGCATGCTGCGCCGTGATCGCTGCGGGCAGCGGGCCCAGCGCCGCCAGTTCTTTGGCGTTGACCATCGCCTCTTCACGCCATTCGGCCAGGTCGATCGCCTGCAACGCGGCCAGTTGCCCCTCGCTGAGGTCCAATCCGGCGAGATCCAGCGCGCCGTCGAGCGGATGGCGACCGATGACGCTGTCTTGCGCACCCGCCAGGCCTTGTACCCGCTCGATGACCCATTTGACGACGCGGATATTGTCGCCGAAACCAGGCCACAGAAACTGGCCATCTTCGCCCTTGCGGAACCAGTTGACGAGATGGATGCGCGGCAGGTTTGCACCGCCATCGGGAAGCCCTTCCGCCAGCTCGATCCAATGGGCGAGATAGTCGCCAATGGCATAGCCGCAGAACGGCAGCATGGCGAAAGGATCGCGCCGCAACGCGCCGACCTTGTTCTCTGCAGCCGCTGTCCCTTCCGAGGCGAGATTGGTGGCGAGGTAGATGCCGTGATTCCAATCGAATGCCTCGGTCACCAATGGCACCGTCGTCGAGCGCCGCCCGCCGAACAGGATCGCGGAAATCGGCACGCCCGCCGGATCTTCCCATTCTGCCGCGATCGAGGGGCATTGTGCCGCCGGAACGGTAAAGCGCGCATTGGGATGTGCGGCAGGTTGTCCGCTGGCCGGATCGTAAGGCCGGCCCTGCCAATCGATCAGCCCTGATGGCGGCACCTTGCTGAGGCCTTCCCACCAGATGTCGCCATCGGCGGTCAGCGCGGTATTGGTGTAGATGGCATTGGCGGACAGCGTCTCGATCGCATTGCGGTTGGTCGATGGACGCGTGCCCGGCGCCACCCCGAAGAAGCCGGCTTCGGGATTGATGGCATAAAGCCGGTTGTCCGGGCCAACGCGCATCCAGGCGATGTCATCGCCGATCGTCTCGACCTTCCAGCCTGGCAGCGTCGATTCGAGCATCGCCATGTTGGTCTTGCCGCAGGCCGAAGGGAACGCTGCAGCGACATAATGCGCGGCGCCTTGTGGCGGGGTTACCTTGATGACCAGCATGTGTTCGGCAAGCCAGCCTTCGTCGCGGGCCATGATGCTGCCGATGCGCAGCGCGAGGCACTTCTTGCCCAGTAGCGCATTGCCGCCATAGCCCGAGCCGTAGGACCAGATTTCGCGGCTTTCGGGATAATGGACGATCCACTTCTCGTTGCTGCAGGGCCATGCCACATCGGCTTCGCCCTTGCTCAGCGGCATGCCCACCGAATGGATGCAGGGCACGAAGAAGCCATCGTCGCCCAGCATGTCCAGCGCAGGCTTGCCCATCCGCGCCATGATCCGCATCGACACCACGACATAAGCGCTGTCGGTAAGCTCGACGCCAACCACGCTGCTGGGTGAACCCACCGGCCCCATGCAGAAGGGCACCACATACATCGTGCGCCCGGCCATGCAGCCGGTAAACAACCCGTCCAGCGTCTTGCGCGTGTCCACCGGATCGCGCCAGTTGTTGGTGGGTCCCGCTTCGGCCGGATCGGCGCTGCAAATGAAGGTGCGGCTTTCCACCCGCGCGACATCGCTCGCGGCGGAACGCGCGTAGAAGCTGTTGGGCCGCTTGTCGCCGGCAAGCTTGATCAACGTGCCGTTGGCGACAAGTTCACTGGTGAGGCGATCCCATTCATCCTGCGAACCATCGCACCAGACGATCTGGTCCGGCCGGGTCAGGGCAGCGGTCTGTGCGACCCAGTCGAGCAGATGCCGATGGCGCGTGGGGGCCTGTGGGGCGATCAAAACGGAAGAACTGAGATCGGACATGATCATTCCCGGCTTTCGGTTGGCCTCAAGGGGCGTGGACATGGACTCAACCCCGCTAACAGCGCTCTGTCACTGCGTCGAGAAGGCGCGTGCCGCAAGGCGAATCCGGTTTCATTACCTATTGCGCGCTGCACAAGTTTTATAAAGCGCCAAATGTGGCACCTGCCGCAGATAAGTGAGTTGAAACAAACGGCGCTAACCGGGCGCCAAGGTGGGCCGAGGCGCCGAAGTTGCATCTGCAAGCCTTTTTTGAATTAGCCCCAGAACAGCAACCGGCTATTTGTGCAACGCGACACCTGGCAGCCGCCGGTGGCTCTGGTCGATCACAAGCTGAAGAATTATCGGGTGCAGGGCCCGGACGGGCAGGGGAAGTGATAATATATGCGCAAATGGCATCGTTGGCTGGTTGTATTCGCTGGCATTTTCATGCTCTGGATCGCGGCTACCGGCTTCATTGGCCAGGTGATTTCTCTTGCTGGTGGCGAGCATCACGACCGCCCGCCGCCTCCCGCAACCGCTGCTGCCGCCGCGCGCGCCATGACCGCGACACCTGCCCCCGGCCACGATGGCGCGCCCGGCAAGCATGACGGGCCACCGCATGATCTTTATCACCTGATCATCGACCTGCACTCGGGCAATTACTTCGGACCGGTCGGCAAAGTCGTTTCAGCGCTGATGGGCGCGGCTCTGCTGTTTTTTTCCGTCTCCGGTCTGTGGATGTACATCGATATGTTCCGCAGGCGCAAAAGGATGGGTCGTTCCGGCATTTTCTGGGACTGACCGCATGTTCTGAAGATGGCGGGCATCGGCAGGATTTCGCGCAGCAACATATCCGATGGGATCGATAATGGACGACAAGATCAAGGCAGTCCTCGATATTTACCACGCGCGGATCGAGCAGGAACGCTCACGGCCATGGCCGGCAGACGCTGCGGGGCGCCACACGGAACAAGATCGACGCTTGCTCGCGGTGGGCCCCGAAACCGGGCAACTGATCAACATCGTCGCCGGAAGCCTGCCTGCCCCGACGATTCTCGAGATCGGCACTTCCTTCGGCTATTCGGGAATCTGGCTGGCACAGGCGGCGCGGGCGTCGGGCGGCCGCGTCATCACGATGGAACTGGACGCCCGCAAATCGGCCTATGCGCGCGACATGGCAGAGCAGGCCGGCTTGGCCGATCATGTCGATTTCCGGGTTGGCGACGCGGTAGCGCTGATCGAACAGCTCTCCGAGAATGTCGATTTCGTGTTGCTCGATCTCTGGAAGGATATGTATGTTCCTTGCCTGGAAGCCTTCTATCCGAAACTCAATCCGGGTGCCGTGATCGTGGCCGACAACATGATCCGGCCGGGCGGCGAAGATGTACAGCGCTACAGCCAGGCGGTTCGGGCCAAGCACGGTATCAGCAGCCTGATCCTGCCGGTGGGTACCGGCATCGAAGTCAGCCGCTACCAGCCGGTGTGAGCGGTGACGCGCACAAGCCTGTCGGTAGCCGCCGCTGACTCGAGACCGTAGACTGGAGAAGATTGCTTATGGCCATGCTGCCCACCACTGCCGCGACTTTGAAGGACAGCGCGGCTGCCGGCCAATCCGGCCACGATGCGCCCGAATTGCGCCTGTTCGTGATGGCGCTGTTTTTCATCTTCGGCGGCATCACCAGCCTCAACGACGTCATCATTCCCAAGCTCAAGGAATTGTTCACGCTCAATTACACCGAGGCGATGCTGGTGCAGTTCTGCTTCTTCACCGCCTATCTGCTGATCGGTATGCCGGGGGCGAAGCTGATCAAACGGATCGGCTACATGCGCGGCGCGGCGGCTGGACTGCTGGCGATGATGGCGGGCTGCCTGCTGTTCCTGCCGGCTTCGCGCAGCGCGGCCTATCCGCTGTTTCTGTCGGCGCTGTTCGTCTTGGCGAGCGGGGTGGCGGAGGGGCTGTTC
>CAXTOI010000021.1:0-18131 GCA_964245645.1 uncultured Novosphingobium sp.
GAGCTACACCCGCTCGCCCCCTTGGGGAGCGCCGCCACTAAGCCAGCACCCCCCAGGTGTCAACCACCGACTCAGCCTGGTTGCTCCGGAAAAACACGTCCTGCTTTGGCGACAAATCACACCGCCACCGGCGCGGCGATATGCGGCTGCGGCTGATAGTCGCTGACCTGAAAATCCTCGAACCGGTAGTCGAAAATCGAATCCGGCCGGCGAACGATCTCCAGCCGCGCTTGGCCCTGTGGGGTGCGGCGCAATTGCTCTTCGACCAGATCGGCGTGATTGCGGTAAAGATGGACATCGCCGCCCATCCATACCAGCTCGCCCGGCTCCAGCCCGCATTGCTGCGCCAGCATGCGGATGAACAGCGCAGCACTCCAGACATTGAAGGCAAATCCCAGCGCCAGGTCGCAACTGCGCTGGTACAACACGCCCGACAGGCGATTACCCGCGACATGGAACTGGTACGTCTTGTGGCAGGGCGGCAATGCCATCGCCGGCAGCTCGGCAACATTCCAGCCTTCGACGATATGCCGGCGGCTACCCGGATCGGCGCGCAGGCTGGCGACCAGCTCGGCGATCTGGTTCACGCCTTTGGCGCGTTTGCGAAACAGGCCGTTTTCTGCAGGCTCGTACACTGGCCAGTCGACCCATTGCTTACCGTAAACCGGCCCAAGATCGCCCCAGCGCGCGGCGAATGCAGCGTCAGCGACAATCCGCACGGAAAAATCCTCGCGCGTAATCGCCTCTCCCGTCTCGCGCCGAAAGCGCTCCAGCGGCCAGTCGGTCCAGATCTCCACGCCCTGTGTGCAAAGCGCGCGGATGTTGGTGTCGCCGGTCAGAAACCACAGAAATTCGCGCGTCGCGGTTTTCCAGAAGACGCGCTTGGTGGTGAGCAGCGGCATCTGCCCGTCCGCCAGGTCGAACCGCAGTTGCGCCCCCAGGATTGATCTTGTGCCGATACCGGTGCGATCGATCCGTTCATCGCCATGCTCCCAAATGCGGCGCATCAGCGCCAGATATTGAAATTCCCAATGGGCGGAAGGGTCACCGGAAAGCGGCGCAGAGCATTCAGTTTCAAGCAAAGCCATCCCGCACCTTAACGCCCGCCGCCAGCCTTTGCCAAGTCGCGCGAACCGGCCCTGCGCGGGATCGAAATAAACGGGATTGGCTTGCCACCCTGCCGATTGCCGACTATACGCCCGCTCCTGCCTCGGGCACCTTCGGGTGTGCGGCATCGGTCGGGGAATAGCTCAGCCTGGTAGAGCACTGCCTTCGGGAGGCAGGGGCCGGAGGTTCGAATCCTCTTTCCCCGACCATTTCTTCAAGCACTTACCCGTATCGACAGTTTGCGTTGGGCGTGGCTCCGGCGTTTTCGACACGCCGTTGAACGGTGGTGGCGATCTACGTTGATCACCTCCGGCACCACGGTGTCGACCACCCCTGCATGCCCGGCTTCCAGCGCACCCTTGCTGCTTTGTTCGTGCAGCGCCTGCGCCGCATGCATAATCTGATCAAGTGCGTTTTCCGGCGCCGCCGATTTTTGCGGCATTTTGCTGATGACGGATAGTTAATGCCGGCTATTTGCCGATCAGGCTGAATATAGATGCCTCCGGTTCGTACGATGGCCCGCACTTGCCTGATTTCGCGCAATCGATCGGGATATCCGCGACGCGATTTTAGCATATTTTAAACACCCTGGTGATATTTCACCCCATCAACCCCTCCGCACAACCGGACTATATACGACATTGTCTATTTATGTATTATTCCTGGGGTTCGGACGGGGTTGCGACTAAACTCGACAAGACGTGGGGAAAACGATGACTTTCGGTGTCTGCACCAGATCCGCCGCGACCGGCGGCCAGTACAGCTGTGCCTGCGGCCCGATCGCGGCTGCGCTGGGGATGATTTCAACAGCGCTATTCATGGTCAGCCCGGCCCATGCACAGGATTTCCCCACCAACAACGTGGATGCCACGGCGTCCGTCGAAAACCTGGGCATCCCTGCGGCACCCTATTACATGCCGAAAACCGATGACTTCAACATCTACCCGCGCAACGTCTGGAGCCTGACTCCCTTCGACGGTCGGCTCTATATCGGCAACGGCAACAGCTCGAATGCCGCGCCGTCGGCCAATGCCGGTCCGGCCCCGGTGCTCAGCTACAACCCGGCTACCAATGCCGTAACCGAAGAATACATGACCGCTGACGAACAAGTCGACGTGTTTCGCGTCATCAACGGCGAGTTGGTGATCCCCGGTCACGATCCGCTGGGCAGTTGGGCATACGGAAACTTCTATCGCCTGCGCAACGGAGTATGGACCCAAAATCGCACCATCCCCGGCGGCGTTCACAACTTCGACATGGTCAGCTTCGGCGGGGCGCTCTGGGCCGGGATCGGTTCAACCAACGGCGGCGCGATCGATCAGTCGCTGGACGACGGGGCAACGTGGACCGAATATGATACTGTATATCAGAACAGCAACCGCGTTTACAGCCTGATCCCTTTTCAGGGAAATCTGTACGCGAGTTCCGATGCGATCGATTCGACCGCCGGCAGCCTGCTCAATGTGTGGACAGGATCCGAATTCATTCGGCTGACGACCAGTGCCGATCCGCCCGCGCGCGCTTATCATCCCGAGTCAAACGCCAAGGTTCTCCGCAATCTGGTGTTCGCCAACAAGCTCGTCTACATCATGGCCTATCAGTATAACGACGAGCAGAGCCAGCCCTTCGCGCTCTACACTGCCGCGACCATCAGCACGCCGATGCTTGTGCCCCTGGCAGCAGGCGAAATACCTTACGATATCACGGCTTCAGGCGACCAGCTGTTCGTGCTGACCGGGACGCCGATCAAGACCGGCGGGTATACCGTACAAGTGCGCGCCACAGCCGATACGATCAGTTGGCCAGCCGTCTTCCACTTTACCGCCACCACCCTGCCAAGGTCGTTTGCGCTATTGAACGGAGACTTCTACATCGGCCTCGGAGCAGACCCTGCCACGGTATCCAACACGGCGGTTCTGAGCCCGGATACCGGCACCCTGCTGCGGATACAAGGCGGCGCGCTCGCGGCTATGCCATCGGCCCCTGCTGCGCCGGCATCATCACCGATCACGATCAACGAACCCACGATGCCGGCAACGCTTGCGTCGAACCATGTGGCGGTCAGCATCCAGGATGCGTTGCAGTTCAATCAGGCGACGACCGGGCCGACGACGCTTAGCTGGAGCATCGAAGACAGCGCCGGGGTGTCGTATCTGACGTCGCATCTGTATATCCCTGCCGTGCAGGCGGGAGCGACCTATACACTGGTGCTGAACGTCACGCTGAGAACCGGCCCGTCCGGTGACCCCTTGAATCTGCATCTTCGACTGACCGACAGCAAGGACGGGATCGCGATCGACAGCCACAGCCAAACGACCATGGCTGTGCTTTATGGCGCTTCGGCGGTGGCGCTGCGAAAATAGTCGAAGGGCCTCATTTCATCAAGCCCGCCGCGCGCAGCGCATCTTCGATGATCCCGCCCACGCCCTTGCTTCTAACGGCCGCCGGTATCCGCTCCAGCGTGCTGTTCACGACCGATGCAGCCGCTGGCGCTGGCGCTGGCGTTGGCGTTGGCGATGGTGCTGCTGATGGCGATGGGGCAGTCATGGCCACCTTCGTATCGGCGGTTGCCCGGCGGTGCACCCCATGCGCCTTTGCCAGTCCCCAGAACTGCGCAATGGCGCGGGTGGAGGATATTCCCACCTCCAGCATGTACGGACCGGCCTTGCCGCAGGCGTCCGGGCCACGCGTTTGGAGTGGAGTGCCATGGCCCATGCCGGCGATGATGTGCTGCTCGAGCACCGCTTGCGCCGCGTGGTTCCGCCAGACGTGGCGGGTATGACCGCCCGAACGTTCCGTCTCTACGGCGCCGGCGCCATGGAGCGAACGCCACTGCGCGATGATCCGATCGGCATTGGACGGGCTTACCGTCGCGTCGGCACTGCCCTGCCACACCGAGATCACCGGCCACGGGCCTTCATGCGGCGACGCCCGCTGGACCAGCGCCGCAAGTTCAGGCCCGGCAGGATAGCCTTGCCCAGCCATCCGGGCAAAGGCATCACTCACCGATGCCACAGCGCCGAACGGCAGGCCGGCGATGATCGCGCCGCCGGCAAACACCTCCGGATATGTCGCCAGCATGATCGATGTCATCGCGCCGCCAGCCGACAGCCCGGTCACGAACACTCGCTGCGGATCGATGTCATGCGTTTCGGCCATCCAGGCCATCATCTGTCGGATCGAAAGCGCCTCGCCCGAGTCGCGGCGGCTGTCGATCGGCGAAAACCAGTTGAAGCAGATATTGGGATTGTTGGCGCGCTGCTGCTCGGGGCACAACACCGCAAAGCCCAGTTCATCGGCGAGCTGCGACCAGCCCGCACCGGTATCGTAATCGGCAGCGCTTTGCGTGCACCCATGGAGCACCACGACGAGCGGCGCGCTGCGGCGCAGGCCGGGCGGGACATATTGCCATGCGCGCAACGCACCCGGGTTCGAGCCGAACCCGGCGATTTGCCGTAATCGATTGCTGCCGGTTGGTCCGATGTTCAGGATAGAGGGGTCCAAAGGTTTCATACGCAGGCTCCGGCGTCGGCAAAAGCCGCCGCTGTCATCACAATGCACCATAGCAGCTTGCGTTGCTGCACTGCACAATAAACTTTTAGCCGGCACGCAATTGATCTTGTATCGTCCTCGACTTCGCTGTCTGGTTCCCCAATGCCTTTGGTCGACTCACCGCCGCTCGATCGCCTGCTCGCGATAATGGCCCGCTTGCGCGATCGGCAGACCGGCTGCGAATGGGATTGCGCCCAAAGCTTCGCCACGATCGCCCCCTATACGATCGAGGAAGCCTATGAGGTTGCCGATGCAGTAGCCCGCGGCGACCTTGCGGCTTTGAAGGATGAACTGGGCGATCTGCTGCTGCAAGTGGTGTTCCATGCACGCATTGCCGAAGAGGCGGGGCATTTCGCCTTTGCCGATGTCGCGGCGGCCATTGCCGCGAAGATGGAAGCGCGTCACCCGCATATCTTCGGCGCGGCCAGCGACACAGATCCCAGCGCCCGGGAAACCCGATGGGAAAACCTCAAGGCGCAGGAGCGCGCCGCGCAGGGTGCGACCAGTGCGCTCGACGGCGTGGCCTTGGCGCTGCCGGCGCTGATGCGCGCAGAAAAATTGCAGAAACGCGCCGCGCGGGTCGGCTTCGACTGGCCCGACGCCGCCGGTCCTGCCGAAAAGCTGGCAGAAGAAGTGGCCGAACTGGCGCAAGCCGCGACGCCGCTGGACAAGGCCGAGGAAGCCGGCGACCTGCTGTTTGCCGCCGTCAATCTGGTGCGCGCGAACGGGATTACCGCCGAGGATGCCTTGCGCGCGGGCAATGCCAAGTTCGAACGGCGGTTTCGCGCCATGGAAGCTCTGGCCGATCGGTCCGGCGAGAATTTCGCCGAACTGTCGCTGGCAGCACAAGAGCAGCTGTGGCAGGCGGTCAAGCGCCTGGAGAAGGCACCGGCAGCCGCGTAAATCGCCCCAGTTCGCGCGGGGTCAGCCTGACCTTGAGCCGCCGTTTTGGTGCCCCATGCTCATCATCATCACCATCGGGCACGATCTCGCCGTCGATCAGCACTTCGCCATGGGCATGCAGCCACGCAATGCGCTGGCCATCGCCTGCGGACAGCACGAAGTCCAGTTCCCGCGCGTCACCGGTCAGCAGGCGGCTCGCAGCGGCCAGCAAATCATCGCCCCGCCCGGTCAAAGCCGACAGTGGCACCACGATCCGGTCGCCCTGCCCGGCCTGCTCGTGCAGCTCTGCAGCGCGATCGGGCGCCAGCAGATCCCATTTGTTCCAGACCTCGATCACCGGGACCGGCACCGCCGGATCGGCTTCGCCACCTTCGTCCACCGGCGTGCCGCTCACACCCAGGTCGGCCAGCACCGCCAGCACCTGGGCTTTTTGCGCCACGCTGTCGGGGTTGGCGATATCGCGGACATGGATGATGACATCGGCAGCGGTCACTTCTTCCAGCGTGGCGCGAAATGCGGCGATCAACCGGGTCGGCAGGTCTGAAATGAAGCCCACCGTGTCCGACACGATCGCCTTGTCCACGCCCGGCAGGCGGATGCGGCGCATGGTCGGGTCGAGCGTGGCGAACAGCAGATCCTCGGCCATGACATGCGCGCCGGTCAGCGTGTTGAACAGCGTCGATTTGCCGGCATTGGTATAGCCCACCAGCGCCAGCACCGGCCAAGGCGCCTTTTCGCGCCGGTCGCGATGCAGCGCACGCGTGCGGCGTACCTGCTCCAGTTCGCGGCGGATGCGCGCCATGCGATCGCGGATCAGGCGGCGATCGGCCTCGATCTGGGTTTCGCCCGGGCCGCCGAGAAAGCCGAACCCGCCGCGCTGCCGCTCGAGGTGAGTCCAGCTGCGCACCAGCCGCCCCGCCTGGTAATCGAGATGGGCCAGCTCGACCTGCAGCCGGCCCTCGGCAGTGACCGCGCGTTCGCCGAAGATTTCGAGGATCAGGCCGGTGCGATCGATGACCTTGCGCCCGAGTCTTTCCTCCAGGTTGCGCTGCTGGATCGCCGATAGCGCGCCATCGACGATGATCAGTTCGGCTGCGTGCTCTTCACAGGCGGCCTTGATATTGGCGATCTGGCCCTCGCCGAACAGCGTGCCCGGACGCATGTCGCGGATCGGAATGACAAATGCATCAGCCACCACCAACCCGATCGCCAGCGCCAGACCCCGGCCTTCGTCGAGCCGTGCCTCGACATCGACCGCAGCTTGCCGGCCCCGCATTTCCGGATACACCACCAATGCCCGGATGCCGCGGGTGACCTCGCCCTTATGCTCGTCGAAATGGATCAGCTGGCGTCCTCGTCGTCCCATTCGCCATTGAGATCGACCGGGGTCAGCGGCTGGATGGTCGAGACGGCATGCTTGTACGCCATCTGAACATAGCCATCGCGCTCCAGCAACAGGCAGAACAGATCGTAAGCGGCCACCCGCCCCTGCAACATCACTCCGTTCACCAGGAACATCGTTACGTGCACTCCGGCATTGCGGACGCTAGCCAGGAATACATCCTGCAGCAGGCGCAGCTTCTTATGGCCGTCGCCCGCGGTAAGAAACTGGCGCGCATCGATCGGCTGACTGGGCATGATCGTTGAGATCGCGTGCTTGTAGACCAGCTGCGACTGGCCATCGCGGCGCAACAGGATCGAGAAATTATCGAACCAGGTGACAATCCCCTGCAGCTTGACGCCTTTGACCAGAAACATGGTGACCGGCGTCTTGTGCTTGCGCAGCAGGTTCAGAAACTGGTCCTGAAGACTTTGCCCCTTGCCATTCGCAGCAGGGCCTGGCGGCGCGGCAGCGGTATTGCCGGCTTCGCTACCGACCGCCGTCAGTTTGGCAGCCGGGGCACTGCCGATCGCGGGTTCAGCCACTGAATCTGCTTCGACAGCAGAGGCTTTCGCCTTCGGGCGAGCGGTGAGGGTACGTCCCGTCATGTCATGCTCCGTTTTTTGGCGGCCGCCGATGTGGTCCGCAATCTGGCCGCCAATCAGGCGACCGAACTTAGAACGAGTATAGTTGTTCGCGGTTGCAGCGTAAACGGGAAAAATTAGCAAACTCCCCTTATCGAGTGAACTAATTGATTTATCGCTCTTCTTCTTCCTCATCGCGCCGTTCGGCGATGCCGAGCAGTTTCAACTTACGGTGCAATGCGGAACGCTCCATCCCGATAAAGCTCGCCGTCCGAGAAATATTGCCCGAAAAACGCCTGATCTGGACCCGCAGATATTCGCGCTCGAAATTTTCGCGCGCCTCGCGCAACGGGGCGCCCATCAGCGCGGGCATGCCCAGTTCGCCCGAGATCCGGCTGTTAGTGATCTCGCCCGGCAACATATCCGGCTCGATCCGCGACAGCCGCTCGCGCGGGGTGAGGATTATCGTACGCTCGACGACATTGCGCAATTGCCGCACATTGCCTGGCCATTCATAGGACTGCAGCGCGGCCATCGCTTCGGCGGCAACCTCGGGCGGCGCCATCCCCTGGTCATTGGCATAGCGGGCGAAGAAATGATCGATCAGCGCGGGAATATCCTCGCGCCGTTCGGCCAGCGCCGGCACATAGACAGGCACCACATTGAGCCGGTAGTAGAGGTCTTCGCGAAAGCGCTTTTCGACGATTTCCTTTTCCAGATCGCGCGAGCTCGACGACACCACCCGCACATCCACGCCGATCTGGCGATTGCCGCCCACGCGCACGAAGCTTTGTTCGGTGAGCACCCGCAGGATCCGCGCCTGGGTGGACAGCGGCATGTCGGCCACCTCGTCGAAGTACAGCGTGCCGCCATCGGCCATTTCCAGCAGGCCGGCGCGTTCCAGTTGGCCACCCGATTCCTCGCCGAACAATTCCTGCTCGAAGCGCTCCGGCGTGATCCGCGCGGAGTTCACGCTGACGAAGGCATGATCGGCTCGCCCGCTCCAGCTATGGAGAAGCCGCGCCGCCACTTCCTTGCCGACCCCGGCCGGCCCCGAAATCAGCAATCGGCTGCCGGTGTTCGCGACCCGCTTCAAGGTGGCGCGGACCTGGTTGATCATCGCGCTGTTGCCGGTGAACTCCTGGCCCAAGGGGACGACCTGCTTGAGCCGCGCGTTTTCCCGCCGCAGCATTTCGGTTTCGGTCGCGCGCGCGACGAGATGCAACAGCCGTTCGGCCTCGAACGGTTTTTCGATGAAATCCATCGCGCCGCGGCCGATCGCCGAGACCGCAGTATCGATATTGCCGTGGCCGGAGAAAATGATCACCGGCAGTTCGGGCTCGCGCAGCTTTATCGCATCCAGCACTTCCAGCCCGTCCATCGGGCTGCCGTGGAGCCACACGTCGAGCAGCACCAGCGATGGCCGCCGATGGTCGATCGCATCCAGTGCCGAGCGGCTGTCGCCGGCGGTGCGGCATTCGTAACCCTCGTCGCTGAGCACGCCCGCAACCAGATCGCGAATGTCCCGCTCGTCATCGACAACCAGTATTTCAAGCGCCATTCAGCCTCCGGTTCAGTTTTCAGTGATCAGTGATCGGAATAAGTTTTCGTTCTATTCCGCTGCTTCCGCGGTGCGGTGCCTGGCGAGCGGATCGCGGGCAAAGCTCATCGTCACCTGGGTCCCCCCACCGATACGGGGTCCGAAGTGCATTTCGCCGCCGTGTTCCTCGACGATTTTCTTGACGATCGCCAGCCCCAGCCCGGTACCTTTCTCGCGGGTCGTGACGTACGGCTCGATGAGCCGTTCGCGATCCTGGGGCAAACCGATGCCATTGTCGCTCACCACGATCTGCACGGTGTCATCATCCTGCCGGACGTCGATCCCGATCCGTCCGCAATAATCATCTCCACTGTTCTTCGATTTGGTTTCGATCGCTTCGATCGCATTCTTCAAAACATTGGTCATCGCCTGGCCAAACTGGCGACGGTCACAGGCCATGCGCTCGATGCGTTCGTGAGCCACGAAATCGAAGCCGATCCGAGGATGCGCGACTTCCTGCAGGAACACGGCCTGCCTGGCCAGATCGACCGGATCCTCGGTGCGGAACAGCGGTTTGGGCAGCCTTGCGAAAGACGAGAATTCATCGACCATCTTGCGCAGGTCGCCGACCTGACGAATGATCGTCGCCGTCAGTTCGTCGAACAATTCGCCGTCGAGCAGGATCTGCTTGCGATAGCGACGATTGAGCCGCTCGGTCGCCAGCTGGATCGGCGTCAGCGGATTCTTGATCTCATGCGCGATGCGCTGGGCGACATCGGACCACGCCGCCTGCCGCTGGTCGATCAACTGGCGGGTGATGTCCTCGAAGGTGATGACATGGCCGCCGCCGCTTCCCGTCAGTTTGACCGCCAAGGTCAGCAGTTCACCCGATTTGCCGTATTGGACGATGCCGCCCATCGAGCCCCCCCCCTGCTCGCCAACGCCGATCATGGCGGCAATCTGCGGCGCGATGTCGGCAAGCCGCCAGACCGCCGGCGCCGCTTCATGGCGATCGAACAACAGCTTTTGCGCCGAACTGTTCATCAGCCGCACGGTGCCGCTGCCATCGACCGAAATCACCCCGGCGCTGACCGATTCGAGCACCGCCTCGATCAACGCCCGCCGTTCGTCGATCTGCTGGTTTGCCCCGACCAGCGCCTGGGTCTGGCGCTCGATCTGGCTGGTCATGCGGTTGAACGCCCGGTTCAACAGGCCGATTTCGTCCGCCCCGGTTCGCCCGGCGATGCGCAGCGCGAAATTGCCGCTGCCCACCCGCCGGGCGGCGTCGACCAGATCGTAGAGCGGCTGAACCTGGCGATCGGCAAAGCGCAGCGCGAACACCACCGCCATGCCTACCAGCACCAGCGAAATGACGAACAGCGCGACATTGAAGCGCAGTTGCAGCAACCGGGCGCGCTGAGTCAGCACCTGATAGGCGCGGACGATGTTCTCGGCGCGCCGCCCTTGGCTCAAAGCAAGCAGATCGGATGTGCGGGCGACATAGAGATATAGCCCGGAGGGGCGATCGATCGGGGTCACCGCTTCGATCCGGTCGGCCGTAGCGTTCACCACAATCGCTTCGCCGGCATCGATCTGGCGCAATTCCTGCGGCGTGACCCGCTCCCGCGCGGGATTCTTGCTGGGATCGACGATCGCGGCGGTGCGCAATTTGCCGTCGCTGGCCTTTTGCAGGATCGCCACTTCGTCGAGTTGACGCTGCAACACCTGATATGACAAGGCTTCGGCGAAGGCAGGGCTGAGGATCCTGGTCTGGCTCAGTATATGGTGCAGGTCGTCGGCCATGGCGATCGCCTGGATGCTGACGTCGTGCTGGGTCTGTTCGTAATAGCCGCGCGCCAGCTTGTTGGCGTTCTCCAGCAGCCCGCGCGAATTATCGGAAAACCAGAACTCCACGCCGGACTGAAACAACGCCGAGGCGAATATCACCACCAGCAGCGTGGGAATAGCCGCAACCACCGAAAACAGGAACACCAGTTGGACATGCAGCCGCCCGGTTCCGCCCATCGTCTCGGCCGCGCGGCGCAACGCCAGATGGCGGCCAAACAACACGAGGATGGCCATCGCTGGCACCAGTGTCCCGATCAGCAGCGACGCCGTCAGCCCGGAGGGCAGCAGTTCCCCCGCCGCGGATTGATCGGTGATCGCGATCGCATCGGCCAGCGTCGCCGCCAGGAAGGCCACGATCGACACGACCCATAACAGCGGGAAAAACCGGGCCCGGCGCGCGGCTACCTGCAGCCGTCGCCACCAGCGCGGCCAGCGTCGCATACGGGGAAGGCTCAGCGATACCATCGTTGCCGAGTTACAACACTACTGTGGCGAATTTGCAAGGGTTTTCGGCGCTCAAACCGCCTTTTAACCCGTCTTTCCCCCACCGAACAGCCACGCCTGCACCTGCTCAGGCTCTCCCATGATAGGCCTCCGGGTCGAGCGCCAACTCGCCCAGGCGCTTGCGCAGCGTGTTGCGATTGATCCCCAGAACCTGCGCTGCCCGCAGCTGATTGCCGCCGGTGCTGCGCAGCACCTCGGCGAACAACGGCCGTTCGAAAGCGGCCAGGGCACTGTCATAGACCTTGCCCGAAGGCGGGTCGTGGGTTAGCAGCCAGTCGGTAACCGCTTCATCGAGGTCCACCGGCCCGGAGACGCCGCCGTCGCCGCTGCGCGGGGTGGACATCAGCAATGGGCCGAGTGCGGCTGCGTCAATGACATCGTCGCGCGCCAGCAGCGCCATGCGGTAGATGAGGTTGCGCAGTTCGCGGACATTGCCGCGCCACGGCTGGAGCCGCAGCAGCTCGACGGCATCGGGCGACAGCTGGCGGCGCGGCAAGCCTTCGGCTGCCGCCAGCACCAGGAAATGCCGGGCCAGGGCTTCGATATCGTCGGCGCGGGCCCGCAGCGGCGGCAGATTTATCGGCACGACATTGATGCGATAGTACAGATCCTCGCGGAACTGTCCGGCGGCGATCATGGATTCGAGATGCTTGTTGGTCGCGGTGACGATCCGTGCATTGATGCGCACTTCGTCGCGGCCGCCGACCCTGCGGATGCTGCCCGATTGCAGCGCGCGCAGCAACCGCGTCTGCGCCTGCACCGGCATGTCGCCGATTTCATCGAGGAACAGCGTGCCGCCCTCGGCAGCCTCGAATTTGCCGATATGCCGCGCCACCGCGCCGGTAAAGGCGCCCCGCTCATGGCCGAACAGCTCGCTCTCGATCAGTTCGGCCGGAATGGCGGCGGTGTTGACGGCCACGAACGGCCCGTCGCGGCGATGGCCCAATTGATGGATCGCCTCGGCCACCAGTTCCTTGCCGGTGCCCGACTCGCCCAGGATCAGCACCGTCAGATCATTGCGCAGCACCCGCGTGATCATGCGATAAACCGCTTGCATCGAAGCGCTGCGGCCGACGAGCGGCAAGCCCTGCGTGGCGGAATCGTCATGGACGCCGGCCTGCAGCGGCCCGCCCGCACCGACCGCCTGGCGCACCGTGCGCGCCAGTTCATCGATGTCGAAGGGCTTGGGAAAATATTCGAACGCCCCGGTTTCGCTGGCGCGTACCGCGGTATCCAGCGTATTGCGGGCCGACAGGATGATCACCGGCATCGCCGGGTACAGCGCCCGAACCTGGCCCAGCGTCTCGATCCCGTCGCCATCGGTCAGCATGACATCGGTCACCAGCGCGGCGTAGGCCTGCTGGCTCAGCAAGGCGTTGCGGCCGGCGATGCTGTTGCAATGCGCCACGCCAAAGCCCTCGGCCTGAAGCGCGGCGGTGATGACGATCGCAATCGATTCGTCATCCTCGACCAGCAGCACGCTCACCGCCGGCCATCTGCCGGTATTGGCACCGGCACGGCCACCGCACCGCGCGGCGCGACCGGCAGATGCAGCCGGAAATGCGTCCATCCGGAACTGTCGTCACGGTCATGGGTGACCCGGCCGTTCATGTCGCCGACCAGCTTGCGGACCAGCGCCAGCCCCAGCCCTTGCCCCGATTTCTTGCTGGTCACGAACGGCTCGAAGATATGTTCGCGCATCGCCGGATCGACCCCCGGGCCATTGTCGCTGACGCGCAATTCGATCGGCAGCCGCACCGGCTTGCCGCGCCCGGTGACATTCAACTGCAGGCCGCTGGCGAAGCGGGTGCGCACGATCACGCGGGGCGCTGCGCCCGCGCTACTGGCGCCCTGGCTATGCGGCCCGTCGAGACTGGCATCGCGGGCATTGGCCAGGAGATTGAGCAGCACCTGCACCAGCCCAGTGGTGCTGCCCAGCACCACCGGGAGCGACGGATCGAACTCCTCCTCGATGCGCGGCGCATCGCTGCTGGCAGCGCCGATGATCGCGCAGGCATGGCGAATCGCCTCGTGCAGATTGCATGGCCCGACCGGCTCGGCGGTGCGCTGGCTCAGCGTCTGCATGTGGTCGATCAGCTTGGCGATGCGATCGACCTCGTCGGCGATCAGCGTGGTCAGCGCCCGGTCTGCTGGATTGATCTTGCGCGCCAGCAATTGCGCCGCGCCGCGGATACCCGCCAGCGGGTTCTTGATCTCATGCGCCAGTATCTCGGGAGCCTGCAGCACCCCGTCCTCGGGGCTGATCAGCGCCTCGCCGATGGCGTCGGCCGCCGCGCTGTCGTGCAACGTCAGCACTTGCCAGCCGGCTTCGTCGACCACGGGGGCAATCGTCAGATCGACCCGGCGGGTGCCGACGCCGACGACGTGGATGTCGATCTGGCGCGCAGAAATCTGGGCATCACCCTCGGCAAACCGATCGAGCAGGCGCGGCGATGCGAAATGCAATGTCTCGAACAGGGATCGCCCCGATAATCGGCGCGAACTCTGCCCCAGAAATTGCTCGGCGGCGGGATTTGCCGAAGCGATGATTTGTCCTGGGCCCAGCAGCATCACCGCCACCGGCAGGCTGGCGAGTTGCCGCCAGGGATCGGGGACCGGCCGAGCAGCCATCAAGCCGCCTGGCGCTGGAGGAACGGCGCATAGAATTCGCCGAGCATCGTCAGCACTTGCGTCGGCGAATCGACGAAATTGACGCGATTGCGGAATTCGGCCGAGCCTGGCAGGCCCTTGGTGTACCAGCCGAGGTGCTTGCGCGCCAATTTGACCCCGGTGTCGCTGCCATAGTGACTGAGCATTGCCCGATAATGATCGGTAATCAAATGCAATTGCGTATCGATGTCGGGGTTCGGCAAGCTGGTCCCGTGGTGCAGCCAATGCATCACCTGACCCAGCAGCCACGGCCGGCCATAGGCGCCACGCCCTATCATCACCCCGTCGGCGCCCGACAATGCCAGCGCCTGCGCGACATCGGCAATCTCGCAGATGTCGCCATTGACGATCACCGGGATCGCCACGGCGTCTTTCACCTTGCGGACGAATGCCCAGTCCGCCTCGCCCTTGTACATCTGGTTGCGCGTCCGGCCGTGAACGGTGATCATCTGCGCGCCCAGATCCTGCGCGATACGCGCGAGTTCGGGCGCATTGAGGCTGGTGGTGTCCCAGCCTATGCGCATCTTGACGGTGACCGGCACGTCCACCGCCTTGACCACCGCATCAATCAGCCGCGCCGCCAGCGGCAGATCGCGCATCAGCGCCGAGCCGGCATCGCCGCTGACCACTTTCTTGACCGGACAGCCCATGTTGATATCGATGATCGCCGCGCCGCGATCGGCATTCAGCCGGGCCGCTTCGGCCATCTCCTGCGGAACGCATCCGGCCAGTTGCAGCGAGACCGGTTCCTCGATCGCATCCCATGCCGACTTCTGCAGCGACTGGCGGGTCTCGCGGATCATCGCCGGGCTGGCGATCATCTCGGTGACGTTCAGCCCCGAACCGAAGCGGCGGACCAGCTTGCGGAACGGCATGTCGGTCACCCCGGTCATCGGCGCCAGGATCACCGGGCACGCGATCTCGACCGGGCCGATGCGGATCGGGCCCAGCCGGGGTGGACGGGGAAATTCGCCAGTTGCGTCGGTCATGATCGTCAAGTGCCTAAAAAACAGGCAGCGCATAGTGGATTGCTCGGGATCGGGCAAGCCGTTACCCGCAGCACGCATGGACAACCCTGAAGCCGCACCTGATTCTTCATCCGAATCCGCGCCCTCGCCTCGCTTGGCAGCGGTAGTCGTTGCGGCAGGCGCAGGGCTTCGCGCCGGGCAACCGCTGCCTAAACAATTCGCACTATGGCGTTGCAAGCCGGTGCTGCGCCATTCGGTCGAGACATTGGCGCAGGCCGGAATAGCGCCGATCATCGTGGTGATCCCCTCTGGCGCGGAGGATATCGGCAGCGCCGCGCTGGCCGGTATCGCCGATCTGCGTCTCATCGCCGGCGGCGCGACCCGGCAGGAATCGGTGCGCGCCGGCCTGGAGGCATTGGCCGCGGATGCGCCCCAAATGGTGCTGATCCATGATGCGGCCCGACCGATCGTGCCGCAGGCGGTGATCGACCGGCTGACCGCAGCGCTGGCACGTTCGCCTGCGGCAATCCCGGTGCTGCCGGTCGTCGACAGCCTGGTGCATGCGCAAGGCGAATGGAGAGGCGAACCAGCCCGCCGCGAAGCATTGCGTCGCGTTCAGACCCCGCAAGCGTTCCATTATCGCACGATATTGGCGGCGCACCGCGACTGGCGCGGCCAGCCGGATGCCGGCGACGACGCGCAGGTGGCCGCTGCCGCCGGGCTGGAGATTGCCCTGGTCGATGGCGACGAAGCCCTGCACAAGCTCACTTACGCCGGCGATTTCGCCGCATCCCCCGCAGCTCTATTGCCGATGCGCGTCGGCACCGGCTACGATGTCCACCAGCTGGCCGATGGCGAAGAATTGTGGCTCTGCGGGGTGAGGATCGAGCATACGCAAGGGCTTGCCGGACACAGCGATGCCGATGTCGCGATCCACGCTTTGGTCGATGCGCTGCTCGGCGCAGTGGCCGCGGGCGACATCGGCCAGCATTTTCCGCCCGGCGATCCACGCTGGCGCGGCGCCTCTTCCGATCGCTTTCTGGCCCATGCCGTCAAGCTGGTGCGGGAATCGGGCTATGCGGTCGGGCAGGTCGATCTCACGCTGATCTGCGAAGCGCCGCGCATCGGACCCCATCGCCAGGCCTTGCGCGAGAGCCTGGCGCGGATCATGGGCGTTGACATCGCCGCCGTCAGCGTCAAGGCCACTACCACGGAAAAGCTGGGCTTCACCGGCCGATCGGAAGGCATTGCCGCGCAAGCGGTGGCCACTGTGATCCGCAGTTCCGATAATTTTTGACAGGAAGTCGCGCTCATGTTGTCTTCGCCTGCCTTCGTTTTTCGCGGGATCGTCGCCTCACTCGCTGCAGCTGCAGCCATGCTGCCGGGCATCGCCATGGCAGCGGAGCCGCCCTGCCTGACCCCCACCGAATTCACCGCGCTGGCCACCTACGCCTTGCCCAGCATCATTACCGGCACGGTTCAGCGCTGCGATGCCACGCTGCCGGTGGACGCTTTCCTGAAGACCGACGGGGCACGGCTTGCCGCGCGCTATGGGCCGGCCAGCGATGCGGCCTGGCCTGCTGCCAAGGTCGCATTCCTGAAGCTGACCGGGGGCGGCGATCAAGGTTCGGGAAGCCTGATCCACGGGCTTTCGGACAACGCCATGCAACAGATCGTCGATACCGCGATTGCCGCCAAGATCGGCGACGCTCTTCCAACCGAGCGCTGCGGCACGGCAAACCAGCTGATCCGCCTGCTGGCGCCGCTGCCGCCGGAAAGCACCGCCGGGGTCATCGCGCTGGCGGTGGGCCTGGGCACGAAATCCGGGCGCAAGATCGGGCCCTTTGCAGTCTGCCCTGCGTGAACGGCACATACCTGCTGCCGGAAGATGTCACCGCGCTGGCGCAGCGCGTGGTCAGCGAAAATCTTGCCGCGGGGCGCAAGCTGGCGGTGGCGGAAAGTTGCACCGGCGGGCTGGTGTCGGCGGCGCTGACCGAAATCGGCGGCTCATCGGCGGTATTCGATCGCGGCTTCGTCACCTATTCCAATGAAGCCAAGCAGCAATTGCTGGGCGTATCGGAGGATATCATCGCCACCTTCGGCGCGGTGTCGGTCGCTTGCGCCTGGGCCATGGCGCAAGGCGTGCTCAAGCACAGCAATGCCGATGTCGCGGTATCGGTCAGCGGCATCGCCGGCCCGGATGGCGGCACCCCGCAAAAGCCGGTCGGGCTGGTGGTTTTTGCCAAGGCCGTGCGCGGCAACAAGGACATCGTCGCCGAGGAGCGCCAGCTCGATGGGTCGAGCCGCGCGGCGGTGCGCCATCAGGCGATGCTGATCGCGCTGGGACTGTTGCTGCCGTAAAGTGCATTGGCGCGCGCTTCGAAGGCCGCGACCATCTTGCCGAAGGCGCGATCGACGTATTGTCCCGCCAGCTTTTCGAACAATGCATTGCGGAAGCTGAACGTCACCGAAAAGTGGATTTCGCAGGCATCGTCGCTCACTGGCCGGAATTGCCAGCGATTATCCAGATCGCGCATCGGCCCATCGATATAGCGGACGTGGATTTCGTCAGGCCGCTGCTTGATCACCCGCGAGGTGAATTTCTCGCGCAGCAATTTGAATCCGACCAGCATGTCGGCGACCATTTCGCTGCCGCTGTCCGATTTGACCCGCGTTGCCACCACCCATGGCAGGAACTCGGGATAGCGCGCCACATCGGCAACCAGGTCGAACATCTGCGATGCGCTGTACGGCAGCCGCCGCGTTTCCTCGATACCGGGCATGGGTCTAGCGCACTGCCGGCACCGATGCGGCGCCGGGCTGGTGCGCTTTCTTCAACAGAGCTTCGCGGGCTTCGCGCATCTGGCGAAAATCGTCGCCGGCGTGATAGCTCGATCGGGTCAGCGGGCTTGCCGCGACTTGCAGGAAGCCCTTTGCCCGCGCGATCCCGCCGTATGCGGCGAAAGCCTTGGGGGTAACGAACTCGATCACCTCGGCATGCCTGGGCGTCGGGCGCAGGTACTGGCCCATGGTCAGGAAATCGATCCCGGCGCAGCGCATGTCGTCCATCACCT
>CAXTOI010000022.1:0-18031 GCA_964245645.1 uncultured Novosphingobium sp.
TGCTGGCCATGCTGGTGACCCTGATCCTGACCCCGAAGTATACCGCCACGGCGCAGGTAGCGTTGAAGGCCAGGGTCGATCAGATTACGCCCAACACACTGGCCGATCCCGAAGAACCACAGTCGATTCCCAACGACACCTACGTTGAAACGCAAGTCAACATATTGATGTCGAAAGACATGGCGACGAAAGTCGCCGAGAGCCTGAATCTGGCGCAGGATCCCAGGTTCAAGACGGAGAACGGGAAAATCGGTCGGCTTGGCCGGCTACTCAAATTCCTGCATTTGCGCTCGGATTCGCCGCCGTCGACGCCTGACGAGGCGCTGGATGATGCAGCCGACTATTTGATGGCTGGCGTGCAGCCGTCACGTGTCGGAACCAGCTATGCGCTGGAGATCGATTTCCAGGATCCGGATCCGCAGCATGCGCAATTATATGCCAACGCCTACGCACAGCAATTTACCGGCGGCAATCTGTCGCGGCATCAGGGCCAGTCGGCTGAAGAATTGAAACTGGTTCAGCAACGCATGCTTACCGCCCGGTCGGTGGCGGAGGCTGATGCCAACACGGTTCAGCAATATCGCAATGCGCATAATTTGCTCACGACGACGGGTGCGTCGCTGACCGAACAGGAAATCAGCGCCTATAATGAATCGTCCGCTTCCGCGCGGGCGGAATCCGCCGAAGACCAGGCGCGGTTGAACACCGCTCAGGCGCAATTGCGCGCCGGATCGACCGGGGAGGATGTCGGCGAAGCGCTGGGATCGCCGGTCGTCGGTTCGCTGCGCGCGCAGCAGGCCCAGATCGCGAGCAATCTGGCCGACCTCACGTCGCGCTATGGTCCGCGTCATCCGGACGTGATCAAGGCTCGCAGCCAGTTGGCCACGGTCAATGCTGCGATTCACGACGAGATCGGTCGTGTCATATCCAATCTGGCAGCCAAGGCGACCGTTTCGCAAGGCCGGCTCGGGTCGTTGCAGAGCACGCTGAACAGCGCGCACGAAAACCTTGCACAAAACAATCGCGCCACGCCCGCACTCAACAATTTGCAGAAGCAGGCGGATGCTTCGGAAGCGCTTTACGAAAGCTACCTCACCCGCTTCAAGGACATGAGCGCTCGGCTGGGCACCGAGCAGCCGGAAGCAGATGTGCTCAACCTTGCCGATCTGCCGACGTCGCCCAGCTTTCCCAACATCCTGTTGATTAGCGTCCTTGCCGTCGGCGCCGGGGTCGTGCTGGGTGTCGCGGCGGCATTTTCGTCGGAAATGGTGTTCGGCGGACTCACCACCGGTGAGGATGTCGAGCAGCGGCTCGGTGTGCATTATATGGGCAGCATCCCCACGGTATCGACCGTGGACCGGCGCGGCGAACGCGAACCTTTGACATCGATGCTCAAAAGTCCGCGTTCGGCCTTTGCGGAATCGTTCCGGGGATTGCGCGCGTCGATTTATTTCGCCCATCCAGGGTCGAGCAAGGTCATCGCCGTGACCTCGGCGCTGCCCGACGAAGGCAAGACGGTGACGGCGATCTGTCTCGCGCGCTCGATGGCGTTGACCGGCACCAGGGTTATACTGGTGGACGCCGATCTGCGCCGCCATGGCTTGAGCGAATTGATGCGCGAGCAGACCGATGGCCCGGGGCTGAGCGACGTGCTGCGCGGTCATTCGACGATCGACGATGCGCTGATCCGCGATCCGGCAGTCGGCATGGATATTCTGAGAGCCGCGCGCGAAGACGCCGACGACGCAGAACTGTTGACTGGCGAAAAGATGGACGCGCTGCTCGGTGCCTTGCGTGAACGCTACGATGCCGTGGTGATCGATACCGCACCGATCCTGCCGATTGCCGATGCCCGCCTGATGGTCGAAAAAGCCGATGTGGCGGTGTTCATCGTGCGGTGGCGCAAGACGCCCGATCACGCCGTACGCGCTGCCTTCCGGCTCCTGCCCGTCGAGAAGGTCCAGATAGCCGGAGTCGCATTGACCCGCGTCGATATGCGCCGGCAGGCGAAGTTCGGCTATGGCGATGCAAGTTTCTATTATTCGCAGTACCGGGAGTATTATACTTGAGACAGCAACGATGCGGTTCTGCATGCTGAGTACAGCGCGGTCCGCAGCTTGGCCGAGGCGCGTCGCGATAATCCACTATTGGTTTGTGACCATGCGCGGCGGGGAACGCGTAATCGAGCGGCTGCTGCACTTGTTCCCCGACGCCGACCTGTTCACCCATGTCTTCGATGAGAATGCGGTTTCCGATGTGATCCGCGCGCGCAAGGTCACCACCAGCTTTATCCAGCGACTGCCCGGCGCGCGCCGGCACTACCAGAAATACCTGCCGCTCATGCCGATGGCGTTGGAACACCTCGATTTGCGCGGTTACGATCTGGTGATCAGCAGCGAGTCGGGTCCGGCCAAGGGAGTCATCGCCGCCCCCGATGCGATGCACCTGTGCTATGTCCATTCGCCGATGCGGTACCTGTGGGATCACTACCACGACTATCGTAACACCGCCGGTGCCTTGACCCGCGCGGCGATGCCATGGCTGTTTCACAAGCTGCGCACCTGGGACGCGATTTCGGCATCCCGCGTCGATCATCTCGTCGCCAATTCACACTTCATCCAGCAGCGCATTTCACGGGCATGGGGGCAACCTTCCACCGTCGTCTATCCGCCGGTTGAAACCGACTTGTTCCGGCCCGCGGACACGATCGAACCCCATTATCTGTGGGTCGGCCAGATGACCCCGTACAAGCGGGCCGACCTTGCGGTGGAGGCCTTCAACGCCCTCAAACTGCCCCTGCTGATGATCGGTACCGGCGAGATGGCGCCGGAAATCAAACGTCTGGCGGGGCCGAACATTCGTATCGTCGACCGGATGAGTTTCGCCGACCTGCGCAAGGCTTATGCTACGTCCCGTGCGTTGTTATATACCGCTGAAGAAGACTTCGGCATCGTGCCTGTCGAGATGATGGCCTCGGGTCGTCCGGTGCTGGCCTATGGTCGCGGCGGTGCGCTGGAAACGATCGAGCAGGGCGTCACCGGGCTATGCTTTCCCGAGCAGACCGTGCCGTCGGTCATCGCCGGCGTCCAGGCGATGGAGCAATGGCTGCCATCGTTCGACCCGGCTGTGGCCGTGGCCCGCGCCCAGACTTTCAGCCCTGAAAAATTCGACGCCGGAATTCTGGAGGTACTGCGAAGATGAGCCCGGCAACGCCAGACGCCGCAGGCCATTCGCAAGCGCGCGCCACCGCCAAAGCTGTTTGGCGCACCGGGCAAGTAGCCCGCAGTTGTCGCTTCGCCCCGCTACGCCCGTTGTAAAGGATCAGCCGATGCTTCCCACTTACATTGGCATTATCCAGTTGCTGATCGGCATGCTGCTGTTGTTCGTGGGCACCATTCCCGCAATGTTCGCCTTCGTGCTGGTATCAGACATGTTCGGCGGCTCTGCAGCCTTGTCGCTCCCTGCTCTGGGAGGCTCGACAATCCCGCCGGTGCAATTCGCCATGCTGTTCCTGCTCCTGCGCCTGATGTTGCCGAGCGCGCGCCAAATGCCGGTGCTGGGCCAGGCGATACGCGCCAATTCTCTCCTGCTCATCTTTGTTGTCTACGGCACTCTGATTGCCTATTTTGGTCCACGTATCTTTGCCGGGCAGGTCGATGTAACCCCGCTGCGCGGGCGCGTCGAATTGCGTTACGCCAGTATGATGGCGTATATTTATGCGACCAAGCCCCTTCAAACATCGTCGCAGAATATAACCACCTCGGTATATCTCGTTGGCACCCTGTTGCTGTCAGTGGGAAGCTATGTGGCCTGCCGGCAACCCGGCGCACGTGATACCTTGATCAAATGCGCGGCAATAGTCTCGCTCATGACCGCGCTGTTAGGGTTGGTCAGTGTCGTCAGCGATGGGACCCCGATCGAGGGCATTTTGACGGCGATCCGCAACGGCGCTTACGGACAACTGGACCAGAGTTATATGGGTTTTGTCCGAATGACCGGCGTGTTTCCGGAAGCTTCGATGTTTGCCACATACACCTCGATCTGGTAGGTGTTCCTGACCGAATGCTGGTGGCGAATTCTGCGCCCGATACTGACAGGCGGCGGGGCAGCGGTGCTGGTAGTGGTCCTGGTCGCCAGCACATCGACGTCCGCCTACATCTCGATCGCGCTCTTTGCGGGTCTGCTGGCCGTCCGATTTATTTTCGTGCCGGGCAGCCTTCCCTTGAACAAGCTGGTCTGGCTCGGTTCCGCCGTGAGCGTGCTTGTTATGCTCGGGGTCGCCCTGGTACTATTTAGCCCGCGCGCAGCCCAGGGTTTTCAAGGACTTATACTCCACATGACGGTTGAGAAGGGTAATTCCCTGTCCGGCCAGCAAAGGACTTTCTGGGCCGCTCAAGGTTGGCACGGCTTCCTCGGATCTTATGGCCTGGGCATTGGTCCGGGAAGTTTTCGTTCCTCCAGCCTGGCGATGGCGATCCTCGGCTGCACCGGGGTGATCGGCAGCATCTCCTTCCTCGCCCATCTGATAACCATCATGAAATTCGGGCGAGGATCGACTTATTTGCCGGCGGGAGACCCCGATTGGCAGGTGGGCGCGGCGGCATCCTGGGCCGTGCTGGTTCTGCTCATGGTCGAAAGCTTCACGACGCCGTCATGCGATCCGGGACCGGAATTCGGATTGTTGTCCGGCGTGGCGCTTGCCATGCGCATGACCGGCTATGCTCGCCGCCGCCCTGGATTTGCGCCCTCGTTGGCCCCGTTCCAGCGACTTGAACTTAAGGTTCGCTAAGTCGTCAATGATCGCCAAAGCAGCATGCGCGATATGCCGATACCCGATTGCAGCGATCGCGAGGCATCAGGGCTGCTTGTTGCGGTGATCGGCAAGCACCGGTGCAACTCGCGCTGCAGGCGGTCATGACACTGCCGCCGCAGATCAAGGAAAGATTCGTGGTGCTGGATGGCCTTCGTGGCATGGCCGCTCTGGTAGTGTGGTTTTTCACCTGGTACAGCAGAATTCACTGAAATCCTTGCCATATACTCGCCTGTCGGTCGATTTTTTCTATGTACTGAGTGGGTTTGTCGTTGCATATGCCTATGAAAAACGTCTGCAAGCCGAGGCTATGGATATCAAGACGTTCTTGTTAGTAAGAACCAAACGGCTTTATCCGCTGATTTTTCTGGGCACAGGATGCGGTATCGTGCTGGCAATACTGGCGGCCTTGACAAAAAAGACTGTCTCGATGCATGAAGTATTGGAAGCAGGAGCGTTGGGTCTCCTGGTTCTTCCATCCTTCGTGATCCCGCGCTGGCCAACTGCCTATCCGTTCAACATGGCGAGCTGGTCGTTGACGTTCGAAGCTTTTGTCAACGTCGTTTACGGGCTGATCGCGAAGCGCTTGTCCGACCGGTTGCTGGTGGTCGTGATTGCCCTGAGTTCGCTTGCCCTGGTCTGGCTGGCTTATGCCGACCATGGAATAAACGGCGGCAACAATCAAAGGAACTGGGCATTCGGTTTCGTCCGCGTGATATTTCCTTTCTTTGCCGGTGTGTTGGTCTACCGGTTTCGGCCATCGCCGCGCCATAGCTCTGCAGCCAGTATTGCGCTGCTGGTCGGGCTGCCGGCGCTGCTATTTGCCGATTGGCCCGGTTACAATTTCATGAGCGTGGTCTATGTGACAATGCTGTTCCCCGCAGTCGTGTTCGTCGGCTCGGCTGTGCAGGCGTCATCGCGAATTTCCGCGTTCTGCACATTCGCCGGCGCGCTGTCCTACCCCGTCTACATCCTTCAAGCGCCTGTACTCAGGCTTGGCGATGAGGCGGGTAAGCATGTTCATCTGTCCGGCGTGCGATTGACCGCGTTCGATGTGGCCGAAGCCGGCGCCGTGATTGCCGTGGCTTGGCTTGGCCTGAGATTCTTTGATCAACCGATTCAGGAACTCTTGCGCAGACGCATCGAGCCGGCCAGCCGCTTGCCACTCAGTCAGCGGCCCTGACGTAGCTCATATAGTTGGGCAGTGCTGCCAGGTAAGTCCCTCGGCATATCCCAATGCGCAGGCCGGTTTTCCCACAAAAGTGGAAGTATGAGCAAAAACCGGGCTGGTGATGTGACGCCGCATGCTATGCTGCTCGCCGAGCCAACACCTTCCATTTGGATGATAATGACAAATTTTTCGGTTAATGGCAGATTTCTGGCGCAGAAGAAAACAGGAGTCCAGCGTTACGCAATTGAGGTAACCAAGGCCATCGATCTCCTTCTTGGGCGCAATTTCAGGCATTTGTCGGGATGTATCATCGTTCCAACTGGAGCCTCGGCGCCCGAGTTCGAACATCTGCGTGTGGTGACTGTGGCCAAACGCGCCTCGTTGCTATGGGAACAATACGATCTTGCCAAGGCCGCGGCCGGCGTACTGATTTGCCTGGGTAATACGGGGCCAGTTGTTTACGCGAACAAGATAGTCTGTATTCATGGAGCCAATTACAGACTTTCGCCGGGAAGTTATTCTTACCTGTTCGAGCATTACATCCGGATAATGATCCCGCTGGTTGCAAAGACGTCCAGACACATTGCCAGTGTGTCCCATTATTCGGCGGGACTGTTATCGAAAACCTATGGAATCCCAACGGGGAAAATCACCGTAGCGGTCAATGGCCACGAGCATGTCCTGGCTTGGCAGGCAGCCAATTCCGATGTGGCAAGCCGATTCGCCGTATCGCAGGATTTTGTGTTGTTGGTCGGCAGCCTTTCTCCGCACAAGAACTGGGCGCTGATCACCCGGATCGCGGCCCAACTGCGACAGGCGGGGCTACAGGTCGTGGCCGTGGGATCGGGCGGCGTGGAATTCAACCGCTCGAATGCGATAGACACCGCAGGCTTCCTGATGCTCGGGCGGGTGTCGGACGACGATCTGGCATGGCTTTACCAGAATGCGCATATGATGCTTTTTCCATCGATTGTGGAGGGCTTCGGGCTGCCGTTGGTCGAGGCCATGGTGAGCGGCTGTCCGATCGTCTCATCGAATTCGTCGAGCATGCCCGAGGTTGCCGGATTGGCCGCGGTTCTCCTGGATCCGTCGCGGCCCGATGATTGGCTCGCCGCGATCCTCAAGCTGCAGGGCGATCCACGATGCCTGGCCGCGATGCGTGAGACCGGGCGCGAGCAAGTACGCCGGTTTTCATGGCTGCAGACGGCCGAGATCTATCTCCGCTACGTCGAGGAACAAGCGCTGGGAAACGGCTACGCAGGTTAGAGTCTTTCCGACTCGAGGTCGTTCGGAAAGACTCTAGGACATCACCTCCCTGATTCGGGCAACCACGGGGCGCGGCTTCAGATCGGCGTCGAACAGCCCGAAATTCTCCATTTCGCCCGGGCCGGGCCAGCTGAACAGCTCATACAGGCTAACCGCCGCGACGCTTGGGTCGGCGAAGATCTGGCGTAGATCGGCAGCGATCAGATCAGCCTGGCGCGCTACGGTGACGGGCGATTGCGTGAAATTCCGCCAGCCCCCGCCGGTGGTGCGTCCCCACTCGGTGATGACCCCTTGCCGATGGCCGCCCGCCGCGATCTTCTGGCGAAAATCTCCGAGCAAACCGGCTATGTCCGCCGTCTCGCGTGGGTAGATATGAGCGTTACCGAAGGTGCTGAAAGGGCCTTGTTCACGCTGCATATAGTCATTGCTGGCGATGATCGGGATAGATCGCAGCTGCGGATCGGCGGCGAAGAGCGAATGCATCGTCTGGATGTACCGCATGAACGATGGCGCGTTGCCGGTACGATAGCCTAGCCGCGCGTCGCGTGCGCCATTGAACATGACCGGGTTCAAATCCGGCTCGTTGGGGTATTCGATGGCCCAGACGGAGCCCGGTGCCGCATGCAGAAAGCTGCGCAGGTCGGCCAGCGACCGTGCAGGATCGCGAACGGAGAGGGTAAAACTGAACTTTACGCCTGCACGGGCAAGTCCGACATAAGTATTCCAGCCAAGCGTGCCAGTATAGGGCTCGCGACAGCGCATCATTCTGACGCCGCCGAGCTGGTCCATGGCGTGCAGAATATTACCCAGCTTGTAATTGGACCCACTATCCTGGGGCCGCCCTTGCACCATCAATTTGCCATGCAGGGTAGCGCTGAACGCCGGGTTGCCGATCAATGGCACCGCTGCCATCGCCCCAAGGAGCGCGCGCCGCGAAAGTCCGGCCGGTCGATGCGGCATACTGCGATCTTTGATCATATGCAGGAATCTCCACCGGACCAGGCGCCAAACAGGCGGGTACAAGGCCGGCCAGCCGTCTTTTCGTCTCGGCAAACGGGTTTAGCAAGCGGTTATGGGTATTCCTGCCCGTGCCGAGCGATTGGCACTACCATGCCCGGCCAGCTCGAATTACAGCTTCATCGGATCGTTTGACTTGCTGGCATGCCCTGGAGATTAGCGATGTAACACCAGACCGCCCGATATTTAGGTCTTGACTCATATCTACGCGATGTTACCTACGAGAAGTCGTCAGGACAGGAGTATTGTATGAACCAAGTCACCACTAAGGAAGTTTGGGAACGCCCGGCGATCGTCCGCATGGACGCAGCCGACGCGAAGAACGGTACGAAGCATCACCAGGATGGCACGTATTATCGTCGGAACCATTCGATTCTTTCTTAACTTCGTTAACAACGAAGCTTCGGAAAGGCGCGACCGAGAGGTTGTGCCTTTTTGTGTTGGTGCTCCGTCGATGACCCGGCTTGTCCCTAGCGGCTCGATAGTGAATTTTCGTTTGCCCTGTCGTTCGAGAGGCCAGTTCGGATCCGCAGCCATCCGCTACACTCAGCCCCATGAGCAAGTAAATTGCCGCAAACCGCTTGTTGCGGCGAGCCGTCGCGGGCTTGTTGCCGTTTCTCGTTCTAAGCGCCATCAAGGCTGGCGGGGCGATCTGCCTGCCTCGGCTATAATGGATCGAACCGGTAATGAGTAACGGCATGCTGAAAATTGAGTCCGGCCAGAAAATCGTGCGGGACGCTTCCGCCATGACCGTCGATGTGGGTGGACAACTCGTGGCGCTGAATATCGACCAGGGAGTCTGTTACGGGCTTAACCGCATTGCCACGCGCATCTGGAACCTCATCGATGTACCCCGTTCGACCGAGGAAACAACCATGGTCTTGTGTGATGAATTCGACGTAACCCCCGCGACGTGTCGCGAAGACGTGTCGGATTTGTTCAATGATCTGGTCGATATCGGCTTGGCCAAGATTGTCGCCAACGGCCAGATCGTTGCCGACTGATCGGCAGGCGCTCCTGTCGATACCCGCGCAGGCTGGCCGGCTGCCTTCATTATCCGGTGAGACACAATGACCGCGATCTACGGGTGCTGGCGGTGGGACGAGGGCAACCCCGATCGGCCGTTGTCGCAACTGGCCGCTGCATTGTCACCGTTGGGCACGGGGCGGGCAACCGTCTGGCGGGCGCACGCGGTGGCGCTGGGCCGGCGAGGTTTCGACCTGCTGCCGGAGGACGGCCATCCGACACCGGTCTACGTCGCCGGGCGTCGCTATGCGGTGGTCGCCGATGCCCATCTGACCGAACGCGCCGCGCTGATCGAATCCCTGGCGATCACCGCCATCGACGCGGCGGCCATGACCGATGCAGCGCTGGTGGCATCGGCGATCGAACGCTGGCACGAGCGTGCCTTTGATCGGCTCTACGGCGCCTTTGCGGTGGCAGCCTGGGATTGCGAACAGCGCCGGCTCCTGCTCGCCCG
The DNA here is from genome assembly GCA_964245645.1 of uncultured Novosphingobium sp. Lineage (GTDB taxonomy): Bacteria > Pseudomonadota > Alphaproteobacteria > Sphingomonadales > Sphingomonadaceae > Novosphingobium. Next base: position 9,745 of record CAXTOI010000022.1, read on the forward strand.
CGACCATCTGGGTCTGCGGCCATTGTTCTACCATGTCTCGGCCGATCTGGCGGTCGTGGCATCCATGCCGGAGGGCATCAAGGCCATCGACGGCATGGCCAGCGCACCCGATGTCGAGCAATATGCGCGGCTGTTGCGCGACCTGCCTCTCTCGGCCGGCGAGACGGTCCATGCCGGGATCAAGCGGGTTATGCCCGGCCATTATTGCGTGATCGATACCGGCGGCGTTACCTCCGCGCGTTACTGGCGTCCGGACCTCACCCCGCTCGACTGGACCGAGCAGGCGGCCTACGAAGCCGCACTCGAGCAGCATCTTGCCGCCGCCGTCGCGGCGCAATTGCGCGGGCGCGAGCCGGTCATTGCCGCGCATCTGAGCGCGGGCTTCGACAGCAGCACGGTGGTAGCCTTCGCCGCTGAACAACTGGCCAGCGCCGGCCGCCGCCTCGTAGCCTACACAGCCGTGCCGGAAACCTCCGAATATGCTCTGGTGATGGACCATCACATCGCCGACGAGGGCGACATCGCGGCCGAGACTGCCGCGATGTACGACAATATCGAACACCTCCGCATTTCTGCTCATGGCGGCGCGCTCGACCGGCTTGATCGGGCAGCCTCGCTTTATCCCGCCCCGATTCGCAACCTCTGCAATGTTGGGTGGAGCAACGCGATTTGCGACGACGCCCGCGCGCGTGGCTTGCGCGTCTTGCTCGAAGGCTCCCTGGGCAACATCTCGATCAGTGATTCCGGCACCTCCGCCTTGCCGGAATTGCTCGCGGCGGGCCGCCTCCGGATGTGGTGGCGGGTCGCTCGGGGGCTGGTGCGCAATGGCTGGATGCGGTGGCGCGGGGTCATCTGGAACAGCATCGAGCCGCGCATACCGCGGCGCTGGCAGGATATCGGCCGCAAGATGTCGGGGCGACCGATCATGACCGACCGGCGCATGTCGATCCTCACCGATCAAGAATTCGCCAGCATGACCAGCCGGTTGCACCAGGAACAGCTCGAGGCCGACGAATATGACGTGATCGAATACGATGAGCGCAGCGGGCCGCCGCTGACGAACATCCGCGCTCGCTTGTCGGCTTTGCTGATCGACCATGGCGGGCAACTCAAATCGCAATTGGGCGAATGGGGGATCGACTCACGGGATCCCACGGCAGATCGCCGGCTGATCGAATTTTGCCTGCGCATACCGATCGAGCGCCTGGTCTGGGATGGCGAACCGCGCGCGATCCTGCGCAAGGTGATCGAACACCGGCTCCCCGCCAGCGTCGTGCACGGGCGCAAGCGCGGTCTGCAAGCTGCAGATTGGCAAGCTCGCCTGCTGATGTCGCGCGCGGGTCTCTCGGACGAAATCGAGCGCATCGCCATGTACGACCCGCTTGTCGACCTGATCGATATCGAAAAACTGAAGCATCTCGCCGAAACTTTGCCACCGAAAGACTCGCCTTTGTGGCAGGATGCAGAGGTGGAAGCCGATTACCGGTTAATCATGTTGCGAACGGTATCCATTGCCGGCCACATGCGCCGAACCGCCCGAAGCAATTACTAGCCATGCCAGGCCATGTTTCTCCGCGATCGAGTGTGTTTCTTTGATCGTGAAGTAATACCGGCATCGAGGCGCAGGCGGCTGGTTATCCTGGGTAATCGCGCCGTGTCGATATGCCCAACTTCGAACCTCACCACAATTTTGAAGATCGGCGATGGGCGTTCCGAACCCATTGCAAGAAGATGATTTCTCGGTCAAAACCGGTATCAACGTTGTAACGGTCTCCTGAACCCAGGTTAAGCGTGGAAAATATTACGAGCTGCGCAAAAAATGGGGATCGGACCTGATGAGATGAACCCTGGACTGGCCATCAACGGCCGCTTTCTCATGCAGGCGACCACCGGTGTCCAACGGGTTGCACGCGAATTGACTCGGGAAATCGATCGTCTCGCCGCTACCGGAGAAATCCCCGTCCCGGTCCGACTGATCTGCGAACCCCGGGCCGACGCCAGCGATCTGAACCTGCAAGCCACGCAAATCGTCAGGATCGGAGGTTTGTCGGGCCATGCCTGGGAACAGTTGATCCTGCCCAGGGTTTCCCGGGGGGCGACATTGCTGTCCCTGGGAAACACCGCTCCGGTATCGCGCCTGCTCGGCCCGGGACGGAATGCGGTCATGATTCATGACTTGTCCTATCGCCTCTATCCCGAGGTCTACGCGGCCAGCTACCGGTTTGGCCACATGCTGATGCTGCCCATGATCCTGCATTTCGCGGATCTGGTGCTGACCGTCTCCGAAACGCAAAAGATGCTGTTGTCGAGCCTGGTCCCGGGCGCGCGGCCGCGGCTCGGGGGGGGGGCGAACGGCCGCGGGGGGGGCCAGGGTGTGCCGACGCCGAACCCCCCAGACGCGGCGCGGCGCGGGGATCTTCTCTATGTCGGGTCATTATCGCAGCGCAAGAATATCGAAGGCGTGCTGGCAGCGAGCGTGGCGATGGCCCGCAAGCATGGAATGCGGTCCATCCTGGTCGGCGAACAGGGCTCCTGCTTGCGCAGACGAGAGCTGAGCGTGCCGGCAGACGTGCAAGACCTCGTCACCTTTGCCGGTCAGGTCGAACGCCAGGAGATTTTGGCCGAGCTATACAGCGGCGCCAGTTGCCTGCTGTTCCCATCTTTCTACGAAGCTTCACCGCTACCGCCGCTGGAAGCGATGAAATTCGGCTGCCCGGTGGTGGTGTCGGATACGCCGGCGCTGCGCGAGCGGTGTGGGAACGCGGCAGAATATTGTGACCCTTACGACATGGCGGCCATTGTGCAGGCGATTGAAAATGTCGTGCTGGATCCGGTACGGGCTGCCGAGCTTCGATCGCTGGGCCGCGAACAGGCGGCCCGGTTTACCTGGACTGCTCAAGCAAGAATTCTGCTCACGAGCATCCTGGGCTTGCGGTGATTCCCATGGCCCGAGAGGTGTGGCTGCACGCGCTCATCTTCGCTCCTTCAGATCGAGCAGCACGGTCGGGATCAGTTCCGACACGGTCGGATGGATCGGCACCGCCCAGCGCAACGCTGCGATCGGCTGGTCGGCGTTGATCATGTCGAGGATGCCATGGATCGCCTCGTCGCCGCCGGTCCCCAGGATCGCGGCGCCCAGGATGCGCTGCGTTTCGGCATCGGCGACGATCTTGATAAAGCCCTTGGTCTCGGCTTTCTCCACTGCGCGCCCGACGCGCGTCATCTCCCGCTTCGCCACCAGCACTCGCCGGCCCGCCGCGCGCGCCTGCGTCTCGCTCATGCCGACCCGCCCCAACGGCGGGTCGATGTACAGCGCATAGCCCGGTACGCGCTGGCTGAGCTTGCGGTCCTCGCCATCGAGCAGATTGGCCGCGACGATCTCGAAGTCGTTATAGGCGGTATGCGTGAACGCGCCGCGGCCATTGCAATCGCCCAGCGCCCAGATACCCGGCACATTGGTCTGCAGCCGATCGTCGACGGTGACATAACCGCGCTTGTCGGTTGCAACACCCACGGCCTCAAGCCCCAGATCGTCGGTATTGGGCCGGCGACCGACCGCCAGCAGCAGGTGACTGCCGACAACTGCCGGCTCGCCCGCTGCGCAATCCACGGTAACCGATACCCCTTGCGCATGGGCGGCAAAGCCGATGCAATTGGCGCCCGTCCGCACGGCAATGCCTTCATCCTCCAGAATGCCCCGCACCGCTTCGGAGACATCGGCATCCTCATGGGCGATCAGCCGCTCGCCGCGCTCGACCACGGTCACCGCCGCGCCAAACCGCCGATACATCTGCGCGAATTCCAGCCCGATATAGCTGCCACCCACCACCACCAGATGCTCGGGCACGATGTCCAGCGCGACCATATCGGTATTGTCGAGATGCGGTACCATGCCCACTCCCGGCATATCGGGCACGGTCGCGCGCCCGCCGACATTGAGAAAGATGCGCGGCGCGGTCAGCTCCTCGCCATCGACGACCACCACGCCGGGTGCAGTGAGTCGCGCATGCCCGCGCAGGAATGTCAGCCGCTCCATCCCCTCCAGCCAGCGCTCGTCGTTGCCGCGCGCATCCAGCTTCACCTGCTGCGCCCGTGCAGCCACGCGCTGCATGTCGATGCCGATCGCGCCGGTGGTCACCCCGAACTCGGCGCCCCGGCGCGCGAGATGCGCGGCATAGGCGCTGGCCACCAGGGTCTTGGTCGGCATGCACCCGGTATTGACGCAGGTCCCGCCGACCAGCTTGCGTTCGATCAGCGCGACACGCTTACCCGCCGCCGTCAGCCGCCCGGCGAGCGGCGGTCCGGCCTGTCCCGCGCCGATGATGATCGCGTCGAACGCCTGGCTCACCACCTGCTCCCGGTTGAAACGATGCGTACCAGGCCGATCATGCCGGGTCCGCAGCTGTGCCGATGGTCGCACGCCCATCGCGCAGCGTCAAACCCGCTTGAAATGGTCAGGCGCCCGCCTGTCGATGCTTCCGCTGCGAAACCAGAAACAGCACGAAGCACAGCATCAGCAGCGCCGCGATCGACAGCGACGCATGCACCCCCAGCAGCGCACCGAATATACCGACGGTAATCCCGGCAAAAGCCCGGCACCCCAGCGCCGCCATGTTGAACAACCCCAGCACGCGGCCCCTGATCGCGGCAGGCGCGTTCATCTGCACCACGGTTTGCGCCATGCTGCTGAACGCCAATTCGAAAAACCCCGCGGTAAACAGGCATGCCAGCGCCACCGGGTAGCTGCGCGTCAGTGCAAAGGCAGCGAGCGCCACGCACCAGCAGCCCGCAAAGATCAGCGCGGTGGCTGGCGTGACCTTCAGCCGGTTGACGCTCTCCAGCAGAAACCCGGCCGTCAATGCGCCGGCGGCATCGGCGGCGAGCAGCATGCTGTACGCCGCGCCGGGATGGGCATGCCCGAGATCATGCGCGAAGTTGGGCATCTGCGCCTGATAGCTGTTGCCGACGAAGAACGACGCGGCCCCCGCCAGCAGCGTCATGGTGAACACCGCCGGCATCCCGATCACGGTGCGGATGGTATTGGCGATATCGGCCAGGCCGCGGATCGCGGGCCTTTCCGCGCCGGCCTGGCGGGGCCGCGGCGCCCAGAACAGCCACAGCACCAGCGGCACGTAATAGCAGGCGTTCAGGAAAATTCCGTGCGCCGGCCCCAGCCCGATCAGCATCGCGCCGCCGACCGCCGGGCCTACCAGCGTCCCGATATAACGCCCGGTCGCGTTCAGGCGTACACCGCTCTGCAGGTCTTCGCGGGGCACCACCTCGTGCAGCAGCAACTGGCTCGATGTCTGCCAGAACACCCCGGCGCAGCCATGCACCACCAGCAGCAGCATCGCCTGCCACATGTGCAACGTGCCGGTGACGAAAAAGTACCCCCAGCTCAGCGACACCGCCATGAACATGACCATGCCCAGCTGGATCAGCCGCCGCGGATCGACCCGATCGGCCAATGCGCCGACCGGAACCGAGAAAAACAGGAAAGGCAGCCAATGCGACAACACCGCAAACCCGCCCAGCGCAGGCGAATGGAACTGCTGGAACATCATCCAGTAGCTGATGACGTGCTCGATATTATCGGCCATCACCGCGAGCACGTAAGTGAAGAAAAACCACCGGAACGGGGCATGGCGCAGTGCCGCGAAGGACAGCCTTGGCGGCTCGACGGCAATGGTTTCAGCGTTCATGAACCGCCGCATAGCGGGAAAGTCGATCGATCGCTACGCAGCACGCGCGCAGTTGGAAGGAACAATCGCATGATCGTCACGCATCCAGTCCGGGCCGGCGCCGATAAGGTCGAACAATATCGCGATCTTGCCCAGGCGATCGGCGCGATCACCGCCGGCGAAGCCGATGACATCGCCAACATGGCCAATACGGCTGCGCTGCTGTGGGAATATCTGCCCGACATCAACTGGGTCGGCTTTTACCGCGTCATCGCCGGCGTGCTGGTGCTCGGGCCGTTTCAAGGCAAAGCCGCCTGCATTCGCATCGCTCTGGGCGCCGGCGTCTGCGGAGCTGCCGCCGCCAGCGGCGTGACGCAACTGGTCGATGACGTGCACAGCTTTCCCGGCCACATCGCCTGCGATGCCGCATCCGCCGCCGAACTCGTCGTGCCGATCATGGTCGACGGACAGGTGATCGGCGTGCTCGACATCGACAGCCCCACCCCCGCCCGGTTCGACGAACAGGATCGCGAAGGAATGGAAGCCATCGCGGCGCTGCTGGCGACGCGTCTGGCACGATGACTACATCAACGGGGGTGAGGGCGATCTGGATCAGTTCCGGAATACCGGTATTCGCACTTGGAACTCATGGACAGGCCGAGACGTTCCAACGGAGACCGGCTAGGCGAGGCAGATACCCGTAAAATCTCCGGGCATCCCATAGCTGTTCAAATTTTTCTTCGACACCACGAACCTGATCCTGTGGGAACCCTGGCATGCAATTCATCATCAACGGCGGCGCGGTCGAACTCGACATCGACCCCCGCACCTCGCTCCTCGACCTGCTGCGCGAACAGCTCCACTTGTTCGGCGTCAAGAAAGGCTGCAACCAGGGCGCATGCGGCGCATGTACGGTGCTCGTCGATGGCCAGCGCATCAACAGCTGCCTGGCGTTGGCCGTGCAGTACCAAGGGCGCGAGATCACCACGATCGAAGGCATCGGCGCACCGGGCATGTTGCACCCCTTGCAGGCCGCCTTCATCGAGCACGACGGTTTCCAATGCGGCTATTGCACCCCGGGCCAGATCTGCTCGGCCATCGCCATGGTCGCCGAACTGCGCCGCGGCGTACCCAGCTACGTCAGCGCGGATGTGACGGCGGACAGTTTCGCGCTGACTCACGACGAATTGCGCGAGCGCATGAGCGGCAATCTGTGCCGCTGCGGCGCCTACAACGGCATCGTCGATGCGATCCAGGAGGTTTTCGGCGAGGTAGAAACCCAATCGGCAAAGCAGGAGGCGGCCTGATGAACCCCTTCGCTTACGAACGCGCCCCCGATCAGCGGGCAGCGCTGGCGCTCGGCGCTCAGGCTGGTGCGCGGTATCTCGGCGGCGGCACCAATCTGGTCGATCTGATGCGCGAGACCATCGAGCACCCCGCGGTGCTGGTCGACGTAACCGGGCTCTCCGCGGACATCACCGAAGCCGACGCCGGCGGCCTGCGCATCGGCGCGGGGGTCACCAACACCGCGCTGGCTGCCGATCGCCGCGTGCGCGCCCGCTATCCGCTGCTGTCGCAAGCCGTCCTGGCTGGCGCCTCGGCCCAGATCCGCAACATGGCCACGGTCGGCGGCAATCTGTTGCAGCGCACCCGCTGCGGCTACTTCTACGATGATGCCGCGCATTGCAACAAGCGCGCGCCGGGCGCCGGCTGCGACGCTATCGACGGCTTCAATCGCATCCACGCCATCCTCGGCGCCTCACCGACGTGTGTGGCGACACACCCCTCCGACATGGCGGTAGCCTTGTCCGCGCTCGATGCGATGGTTGCCATCAGGGGCCAGACCGATAGCCGTGAAGTGCCGCTGACCGATTTTCACCTCCTTCCCGGCGATACCCCGCAGATCGAGACGGTCCTCCTGCCGGGTGAACTGATCACCGCTGTCACGCTGCCGTCGGAGGGGTTTGCCGGACACTCCACCTATCGCAAGGTTCGCGACCGCGCCTCCTATGCCTTCGCGCTGATCTCGGTTGCCGCTGCGCTGGAAGTCGAAAACGGCGCGATCAAAACCGTGCGCATCGCATTGGGCGGCGTCGCTCACAAACCGTGGCGCGCAACGACCGCCGAAGCCGCGCTGATCGGCGGCCCAGCCACCGCAGCCGCGTTCCGCGCCGCCGCCGAGGCGGAACTCGCCCCTGCCAGGGGCCTGCGCGACAACGTTTTCAAGATCGAGCTGGCCCAGCGCGTCATCGCCGATGTGCTGACCCAGCTTGCCGCCTTGCCGGAGAAGATCTGATGGTTATCAAGGAAGCCGCACAAGCGGTCATGAAAAAGGCGATCGCGCTCGCTCCCGACAGCTTCATCCCGGGCGGCAAGCCCGACCCGCTGATCCGCCACAAGCACGGCCTGATCGGCGCAGCGGTCAGCCGCATCGATGGCCCGCTCAAGGTATCCGGGCGCGCGACCTTCGCCGCCGAATTCCCGCTGGAGCGGCTTGCCTACGCCGCACTCAAATACTCGACCATTGCCCGCGGTCGCATCGCCGAAATCGACACCGCCGCCGCCGAGGCCGCGCCCGGCGTCGCGCTGGTGATGACGTACAGGAA
>CAXTOI010000023.1:0-17168 GCA_964245645.1 uncultured Novosphingobium sp.
GGGGGCAGGATGTCGAGAACGCAGTCGATCGGGCCGAGCGCGGCCTCTTTCATCCGCTCGCGATCGTCAGCCTCGTCGCCATTGAGGGCGACGGTGCGGACGCGCGGGCCGAAGCGCCGCTTCAGTTCTTCCAGCATGACGGTGTTCCGTCCCGGGCAGACGACGCACCCCGCCCCCATGGCCAGGGCCACGGCTACGGCGGCACTGCCGAAGTTACCGGTGGCGCCGCTTACAAGCAGGGTCTCGCCCGCTTTCAGGTCCGCCGCGAGGAGGCCGCCGAAGGGCACCAGCAGCAGATTCAGCGCGCACCACCGGCCCGCGTCCTCGGGCGCGATCGGACCGAGCGGGAACACATTCTCGGTCGGGACCAGCATCTGCTCGGCGAAGGAGCCGTGGTGGAAGTGCTTCTGCAGCTTGACCCCGCCCGCACTGCCTGCGGTCAGGCCCTGAAGCGTTATGTCGGGCGTCAGCGCGTCGTCGCGCGACCGCACCGTGGGATCGCATGTAACCCAGTCGCCAACCGCCAGCCGCGTCGCGTCGGGCCCGACGGCTCGGACCTTCCCGATGGCGCCCGTGCCCGGCGCCACGGGCAGGGTGAGCACGTATTTCCGCTCACCGCTGAACACCTCTCTCGCATAGGGCAGCACACCCGCGGCGACGACGTCTACGATGATCTCGCCCGTCCCCAAGACCGGGTCGGGCAGGGTCTCTAGCACGAGCGGAGAGCCAAATGCTTTTAGGATCGCAGCTTTCATAGTGGCCTCTTGCATTCCGTTGTGACCACAGTGACAGGTCCGGAAAGCACATCCAGGCCTGGCATTATCCTGGGATTAGCTGGACCCTCCCTGCCGTGCATTGGAGACCCTGATGGACCTCAACCAGGCCGGCCTCGGCGACTTCCTTCGGTCTCGACGCGAAAAACTCACGCCGGCGGCGGTCGGCCTTGCGCAAGGGCGCCGACGTCGGACTCCGGGACTAAGGCGAGAGGAGGTTGCCGAACTCGCCGGCATCGGCGTGGACTGGTATGTGCGGCTGGAACAGGGACGGGCGGTCAAGCCGTCGTCCACCACCATCGACGCCCTGGCTCGCGCGCTCGGGCTCAGCAAGACCGAGCACGCCCACCTGCGCGCGTTAGCGCGGAACCTCCACCCGCAGCCTTTCGTGCGAGAGAGCGTGTCCGACTCGATGCGACGACTCGTCAACGGCCTCGACCAGCCAGCCTACCTCGCCGGACGCAGGTGGGACATCCTCGCCTGGAACGCGGCAGCTGGAGAGCTTTTCACCGACTTTGGGCGCCTGCCGGAGGCGGACCGCAACATCCTGATCTACACCCTGCTCGACCCTTCGGCGCGTCGAGTGTTCGGAATCGGGTGGGCGAAGGAGGCCAAACGCATCGTGGCGCTGTTCCGGTCGACGCACGACCTCTGGGCGGGAGACCCCGCCTTCGTCACTCTCCTGGGACGCCTGCGTGAGGGGAGCCGAGAGTTCGATTCGTGGTGGGACAAGCACGAGATCGGAGCTGTCGCTGGAGGACGAAAGCTACTGCACCATCGCGAGAAGGGAACGCTAGCGTTCGAGCATGCCAGCTTTCAGGCAAACGACGACCCCGCGCTGAAGTTGGTCATCTACACTCCGGTTTGATGCGCGCGCCGAGCCCTCACGCGCGGCTGGCCGGCGTCAGAGCATGAAGCGTGCGAACTGGTCGAGCATGGGTTCCGCATCGTCCGTCTCCCCCTGACGGACTCCCGTTCTAATGCGGGACCACACAGGGGGTAGGTCACCTCACGTCTTGCCTCTTGCAGTTCAAAGCCGGCTTGAGTTTCTTCCTTGCACCACTGGCGAAAGGTGGTGGCCGTCGTGCCCTCCGGCATCCGTGGCTCCGATGTGTCCACGCCCTCGGCCTTGGCGCGCATCAACTCGACGAAGCCCCGCACGAATGGCGTCCGACATGCCCTGACCGCGCAGCTGCGCCTCGAAGGCGTCGAATGGAGTCGCGAGTGCCCGTACTCGGCGGCGGTCACCTTGTCAGCTGAGTAATGGTCCGCGCGGCCGCGCCGGACGGCCTCCAGCGCCGCGGGCTGTGGGAGCGCATAGAAACTAGACACCCATGTTCGTTTATGTTAGACACTGATGTGCGGTTAACGGCGGGGCTGATCCCGGCTGGTCGGCCCGAGGAGACAAATCCATGAAGTGCGTGTCGCTGAGAACATCGGGGTCGGTCGCGATCGTGGGCGCAGGACCGGGCGGCGCGACCTTGGCGCGCTTGCTCCAGATGCGCGGGTTTGACGTGAGGGTGTTTGAGCGCGATGCGTCCGCCACGGCGCGCCCCCAGGGCGGCAGCCTCGATCTGAGGGCGGATTCGGGCCAACAGGCGGTCGACGCGGCTGGCCTTACCGCGGAGTTCGCAGCCGTGTCGCGGGAAGACGCCAAGGCGTTCCGCATGCTCGACGCTCATGGAACAGAGATTGCCGGCGCCGGCGCGGAGACGCACGAGGACCCAGGGCCCGAGATCGACCGCGCCGACCTGCGCCGCCTCCTGATCGACGCGCTGGCTCCCGACACCGTTGCCTGGAATCACGTGGCGAGGGGCGTCCACCCAGTGGAGATGGGCCGGTGGCGGCTCGACTTTGAGGATCGACCCCCGTTCACGGCCGATCTGGTGGTCGGCGCCGACGGCATGGGCTCCAAGGTGCGTCGGCGGCTAGCGGCGGCGGAGCCGGTCTATACCGGCATTACGATGCTGGCGGCGATCATCCGCAGGGAGCGGTGGCGCGGTTCAACCCTGTCCGATGTGTTGGGCGAGGGGTCCGTGATGTTCGCCGACGGCCGCCGGACCGTATTCGTCCAGCGCTGCGCGCACGACCTGATCCTGCTCTGCTATTCGCTTGCCGTGCCGCGGGGCTGGCCCTCGGAGGAGCCATTCGATCTTAACGACAGCTCCGCGGTGCTTGGGGTGGTGCGCGACGCTTTCGGCAAGTGGTCGCCGGGGGTGATCGACATGCTGACCGACGTGCAGGACGGCTTCCACCTCTGGCCAACCTCGGTCATGCCGCCGGACACGAGGTGGCCGACGCAGCCGGGGCTGACCATGCTGGGCGACGCCGCCCATGCGATGCCGCCGTTCACGGGCAAAGGCGTCAACCTGGCACTGTTGGACGCATTGGAACTCGCGAACGGTCTCGTCGCCGATCCCCAACGCGACGTCGGCGAGGTGATCGCGGCGTTCGAGGCCGGCATGCAGGCGCGCACCCGCAGGGAGACCCGGGCGTGTCTTGACGTCGGCCGTCACGCCTATGGCATCGACCTCGACTTCGACGGGGCGGTCGCAGCGTGAGCGAAGTAGCCGAAATGTCGTTCGACGACGTCCAGATCGCGCCCGCCGACGCGCACATGGGCGTGGCCGACGCCCTCTTGCGGTTCGGCGCGGGGGTCGACAGAGGCGACGCGTCGCTACTCGCGAGCGTTTTCACCGAGGACGCCGCGGTTGATTTCCGGCCTTGCGGAGGCAAGCTCGGCCTCGACTTTCCCGTTCTGCGCGGCGCGGAGCTAATTGTGGGCTTTCTGGCTGGAGGCGTTCAAACCCAGATCACGAGCCACGTAATGACCAACACGCGCGTGCAGGCGACTGGAGCATCGGCCCGCTGCCGCAGCCTCGTCGAAGCGACTCACCTGGTCAGGTCCGATGCCTGCCGGCGTTTTCGGATGATGAACTGGTACGAGGCCGAGGCGGTGTACTCAGAATCGCTCTGGCGATTCGCAGCCTGATGATCGACAATCTGTGGTTCGACGGCGATCCGCAGGTCCTGCTGGTGAGGCAAGCGCCATGACCATACCCCGCCAGCTCGGGCTCAAGCATGCGTTCACCTACGTTACCCGCGTGTCCGGGTCGCACGAGGTCGGCGCGGGGCCTTGTGGGCCGCGACAGTATTACGAGATCAACGACGGGGTTTTCCACGGGCCGAGCTTGGCGGGACGCACTCTCGGCTCAGGCTCGGACTGGATGCTGCAGGGCATCGACGGCTACCTGCGCATGGATGCGCGCATTCAGGTCGAGACCGAGGACCACGCGGTCATCTGCGCCCGCTACTTCGGCGTGGCTGAGGCCAACAGCCGTATGATCGAGGCTTTAGCCGCGTTCGAGCCGACCGGCTACGAAGACCAGCGGATCCGCACGCATTGGATGCTCGAGACGGGCCATCCTCGTTATGCCTGGGTCAACCAGGCCGTGTTCGTCGGGGAGGGCCGGTTGCGCCCCTCGGGGCGCGGCCTCGCAGGGTTCGAGCACCGGGTCTACACCGTCGATTGATGCGCAAGGACGCCGAGCACAATCGCGCCAGGCTGGTGGCCGCCGCCGGCGAACTCATGCGCAGCGAGGGCGGGGAGTTCCCGATGGAGCGGATCATGGAGCGCGCGGGCCTGACCCGGGCGACCCTTTACCGCAACTTTCCCCATCGCCAGGCCGTCTACGAGGCGGTGCTGGAGCGCGACCTGGACGCCTTGACGGCGCGATTGGCGGCCGACCCGGACGGCGACCCGCTGGCCTTCATCCGGCTCACGGCTGAGCTTATGATGATCTATGACAAGTTCCTGCTCGAGCTGGCCGCCATGGCCGACTACGACGCCGAGAAGAACCGTATCCGGATGGCGCAAGCCCTCGCCACGCCGCTTGCCGCAGCGCAGGCCAAGGGTCGGCTCCGGTCCGATCTGACCAGCGACGACGTGCTGACGGTGTGCCGAATGTTGGCATCGCACTGGCGTCTGGACGCGCGTCCGGACTTCGAAGCGGCGTTCAACCGGCGCTTGTCTCTTCTGATGCAAGGACTCGCGGACGACCGCGAAGCGACATCACGCGCGCGAGCCCGAGGGCCAATCGGCGACCATCAGGCACATTCGCCGCCCTAAACCGCGTCCACGCGCGCACGCTGCATACCGACAGTAAAAGGATAAATCAGATGATCGTCGTCACCACACCTACCGGCCAGATCGGCGCCCGGCTCGTGCAGGACTTGTTAGCTGCAGACGAAGTGCTGCGCCTGATCGTACGCGACGCCTCCCGCTTGCCGCGCGAGGTCCGTGACCGGGTCGAGGTCGTGGAAGGCTCACACGGCGACGCCGCCGTCGTGGACCGTGCGTTCGAGGGTGCGGATGCACTGTTCTGGTTGGTGCCGCCCAATCCAAGGGCACAGAGCCTGGAGGCGGCCTACCTGGATTTCACCAAGCCGGCCTGCGCAGCGATCGAGCGTCACCGCGTCGGCCATGTCGTCGACGTCAGCGCGCTGGGCCGGGGCACGCGGTGGCAGGACAGCGCCGGGCTGCTGACGGTGGCATTGCGCATGGACGACCTGCTCGCCGGCGTTGCGGCGGCGCACCGCGCGCTCGCTATGCCCTCGTTCATGGACAACATGTTGATGCAGCTGCAGCCCATCCGCGAACAGGGCATGTTCTTCGGCCCGATCGACGGCGAGGTGAAGGCGCCGACCTGCGCCACCCGCGACATCGCCGCCGCCGCCGCTCGACTGCTGACCGACCGCTCCTGGAGCGGCCAGGGGACCGTGCCCGTGCTCGGACCCGAAGACCTCTCGTCCAACGAGATGGCGGCTACTATGTCCGACGTGCTGGGCAAGTCGGTCCGCTACCAGCAAGTCTCGTTCAATGTGTTCGAGGCGCAACTGCGCGGCCAGGGCATGTCGGACGCCTTTGTGCAGGGCTTCGTCGAGATGATGCGTGCCAAGGCGGAAGGGGTGGACGCGGCGCAGCCGCGCACGCCGGAAGGCACCACGCCCACCAGCTTCCGCCAGTGGTGCGAGGAAGAGCTCAAGCCGGCCTTGAACGCCTAATGCGGACCGCGACGCCATGGTGAACTGAAAAAGCGACGAGAAGTTTGTGTCGTATAGTGTTGCGAAGCGATTCAATGACCATCCCCAACGGCAATGTGCTCGGAGCCTTTCTGAAGCGGCGGCGGACCAGTCTCGATCCCCGGGCGCTTGGCTATGATCCGGGGCACCGACGCACACCGGGTCTGCGGCGGGAGGAGGTGGCGGAGCGGGCGAAGGTCAGTCCCACTTGGTACACTTGGCTCGAACAGGGTCGCGGCGGAGCACCGTCCGCCGAGTCGCTCGACCGGATCGCGGACGCTCTGGAACTGACCCGGGCCGAGCGCGAACATGTGTTCCTGCTGGCGCAGCGCCGCCCGCCAGCATGGGGCGCGGAGGTCGGCCCTGACGTATCGCCTCTCCTGCAGAGCGTGCTGGACTCGTTGGAGACCAGCCCGGCCTATGTGAAGACCGCGGCTGAGGACGTTGTCGCGTGGAATCGGGCGGCCGTGGCGGTAATGACCGACTATGGGCGCCTGCCGCCGGAAGAACGCAACCTGCTCCGCCTTCTGTTCTGTGATCCCCGGGTCCGCGCCAAGATGCCGAACTGGGCGGAGGACGCTCGCTTCGCCGTGGCGGCCTTCCGGCTGGAGGCGACGCGCGCCGGCTTGAACGGGCGCATCGCCGACGTCGTGGACGGGCTCCGCCGCGACAGTGCGGCGTTCAGCGCCATGTGGGCCGACGATGACGTAAGCGCCTATGGCGAAGGGACCAAGCACGTGGCGCATCCGGTAGTGGGGCCGCTGACGCTGCACTATTCCGCCTTTGCCGTTGATGGGCAGCCCGATCTCGGCATGGTCGTGTACACGCCCGCCACATCGACGGACGGAGACCGCATCCGAGCGCTGATCGCCGATGGCGTCGACGGGTGGACCGGCCTGCCGTCGCCGCCGGCCGGGTGATGCCGTCACCAGTATAAATCTCCCACTGCAGCAATGCGCAGCCGCCGCTTAGCTCCGTCGCCGTAGGTCAGAACCCGGCGACGCACCGGACGACCAGAGTGTCAGGAGGTGAGTGATGCCAGAGTTCCCAGTGCCATCCGGCGACGGCGATGTTGTCCATCAACTGAACAAGGTAGCGGACGGCTTCGCCCACCCGCTTCGCGCGCCCATCCTGCGAACGCCTGCGGACCTCGGCGTCGCCTTCGAGGATGTGACCTTCGGGTCGTCGGACGGGGTGCCCATCGAGGCCTGGTTCATCCCGCGGTCGGATTCGCGCAAGCTGGTCATCGTCAATCATCCGCTCAACTTCAATCGCTACGGCTGTCCGACCGACCGGGAGCCGTTCCGGTCGCTGGGCGCGTGGGCAGGCAACGACTTCGAAGTCGATTACGTCGAAGATTACCGCATCCTCCATGAGGCCGGGTACAACGTGCTCACCTACGACCAGCGCGACATGGGGCGTAGCGGCACGGGCAACGGGCTGACCACGTCGGGCCGGTTCCAGGCCCGCGACGTAATCGGCGCCTTGTCGTACGTGCGTAAGCGGCCCGAGACGGCGGGGATGACCATCGGCCTATTCTCGCGCTGCAACGGGGCGAACGCGACGTTGTTCGCCATGGCCGAACATCCCGAGTCCTTCGCCGATATTCGCTGTCTGGTCGCGTGTCAGCCGCTGTCGGTGGGGTCCATTATGCGGCGCATGCTTGAGAGCCTCCGTCTGCGGGACAAGATGGCGGAACTGGAAGCCGCCTGCCGCTTGCGGGTTGGCTACTCCTTCGACGAACTCTCGCCGATCCCGTGGGCGGCCAGGGCGGTCGTGCCGACCTTCCTCTACCAGGTCCGTGATGACCGGATGACCTATCCGGCCGACGTGCAGGCGATCTACGACGCGCTTCCGGTCGAGAAGCAGCTCCACTGGATCGAGGGCACGACCGCTCGGTGGGACGGCTACATGGAGTTCAAACGCCGGCCGCAACCGATGCTCGACTGGTTCGCGCGGTTCGTGAGCTAGCACGGAACCTTCAAGCCGCCCTTCGGCGCCGGCCGCAGGACGGGACAAGCAATGAGGAGTAGCGGATGCGCGCGTATGAGCTTCGCATCTACGATGTCGCGGCAGGCATGATGCCAACCATGCGACGGATTTTCCACGACCTCGTGCTTCCCATGCTCTCCGACTATGCAATCGAGAGCGTCGGCTATTGGTCGACGCCCGAAGAGCGCAAGCTATACTATGTCGTGCGCCACGAGAGCCTGGAAGCGATCGTCGGCAATTGGGACCGCTTCCACGACGATCCCGGTTGGAAGCGAGGCCTTGCGGAGCGGGTGGAAGGGCGGACAGTGGTCGAGGCCACCCAAAGCGTCCCGCTGCTGGGCATCGAGGGTCTGCCGTGCGGCTTGGGCCGATAATCGCAACGCCTCCGCGAGCCGGTCTTCACCACATCCGTAATGGTCGGCTTCGCAATCAATTTCGCCTTCTACAAACTTGCTTTCGTGCTCAGCCTCTTTTTTCAAGGCGTCCAGGGTAGGACGGCGCTCCAAGCGGGTCTGGCGTTTGGACCCCTCACTGCGGTCTTGCTGGTGGTCAATCTCGCGGCAGGACGGCTGAACAGCTGGCTAGGCCTTCGCCAAGCGCTCATAGCGGGCCTGGGCCTCGCCGCCTTCGGAGACTTGGCGCTGCTCCCGACCGGATCCTTGACCCGGCTCGCGGTCCTCCCGCCAGCGCTCCTGGCGATCGGGATCGGGATAGCGATGGCGACCCCCGCTATGATTACGGCGGCGCTGGCCAACGCTCAAGTCTGGCGTTCGGGAAACGGATCAGGCGTCGTCAACTCAGCTGGGCAGATCGGCGGAGCTCTGGTGGTAGCCCGTTCGGCTCGCTGATCGGAACGAACGCCTATTTTTTGTCGGTTCAGGATGCTTCTTCTTCTAGCCGCAGCGGCGCTGCTCGCAGCTGGTGCGGCCGCCTTCTTAGCCATTGTATCAAAGGTGAGGTATTAGCGTCGTCCTGAGAACCGTGCCTCCCTGGCCTCAAGGGAACTCTGAGCGAGCTGCCTTGGCCACGCACCCGCCACCCTTGGCGGGCCGGATGATACGATGTAGCGCGTGGGAACAACTCTACGACCGGCGCGGAGTAAACCGTTCCCAATCAGGAGGGTCGCTTTCTGACGGCATATGCGACGGTATGTGAATTTGTGTGTCCAGGACAGTGCATTGGCTTGAAGCACTTAGAAGGCCAAGAGACAATCGAGTGGGAGTGACGGGAAACGGCGGCAATAGCGTAGGAACGGCGGCTTTATCGGAGAATGGAGTAGTCGCTCCGGCGTGGTCCAGTTATGGACCGCGATGGTGGTCTGTCCGCCCGAGCTGATCCGGGATTGCCGCGCACGGGCCGTTAGCCTTCGGACCATAAGGTTCAGTGATTGGCCGCGTATTCATGAAGGACGTTGACATGATCTGAGGTCAGCGTCGGCGCTCAAGTGGCAATTCTTGAAACATTGGAACTGTCGGGAAACGAGTCGCGGCGCTGGGGGACAGAACTGCTCTTCGAGCCGCGCTAGAGCTTTAGGCGGCGCTCCAAAACGGGCGGCCAACCCCTTGATCGCCGCATCTCTTCAGCTAAGCGAGGGTGCAGCGCTACCCTATCTAGGGTGGATGGCGGCGGCCAGGTGATTGGGAGATATCGGAGATCCGTTAAAGCCATATTGCTCTCTGACGATGCGTCTCGCGGGTCCTCGTTGATATGGTCCTGTCTCGATAAACGCGAGCGTCTCCCCCGCTGCGCCTCATTGATGTATCCGCATTAGAGAGCTCCCGCCCAGGCGCGGCGATCCAGCTCGTCGGTATGCTGTTCGACGTGTGATGTTCGATCCAAGATCATCGTCATTTCGTCAGACCTTTCGTACGCCGGCCAGGATGATGTGTCTGCGGACGGCTTTCCGGTCCGGATAAAGGAGGACCAGACCGTATGAAGGGTTTCCATCATAGGAAGCTCCGCATCTGAAAAGCCGTATAACTTTGCTAGAGGGTGGTCCAGTTTCTCAAAGACGAGCGGCACATCGAAGCCGTGAGCAGTCTTGTTCTTGAAGGGGCCGCTTTCAAGGTTGTAATCGAGCCTGTACTTGTAGACTCGCCCGCCTGCGGCTGCTTGCGCATCGGCGATGCGCGTGCTGGTCATTCCGAAAGCCTCCGCAGTGCTGCTCTTCCACACCAGTTCCGCACGCGAAAGAGATGGGTCCGCCATCGCATAGACCGCCATAGCGGCGTCGGACTGCGCGCGAGTGGCGGCTACGGTCGGGATCGTGAATGCGGAATTCGAGGCCACCGCCTCGGGCGCCATTAGGGTCGTCTCATCCCGGCACCAGCCGATAAGAAGGTCCACATTTTTGGCGGAGCCCGCCGAGAACGCCGCCACCGGCCGCTGCGGCAGGGTCAAGGGGTTGAGAACGCCGCGGAAGGGCTGCGCCTGCGGCCAGCTGGCGGCCGCTTTGCCCTGCGCGGCCACGATCTCCTCCATTGAGGCGGATAGAAGCCGATCAGCGCCACCGAGGACTTGGGCGTAGTGGGCGGCAAATGCATCGGCCTTATCCGGCTCGTTTACGTACTCGCCGCCACTCGCGACAATGGCTCTCGCGGCCAGCCCTCTGCTCGCCGGCGCGCTCAGCAGAGAGCAGAGGTCCAGCGCTCCAGCAGACTCACCCGCCACTGTGATGCGCGTAGGGTCTCCTCCGAAGGCCCGGATGTTCGTTTGCACCCACCGCAATGCCAGGATCTGGTCTAGCATCGCATTGTTGGCGCTCCCGCGATAACTTGGACCAAGCAAGCCGCCGGTCTCGAGGAACCCCAAGGTGCCCAACCGGTAATTGATGGCCACCGCGACAATACCGTCTCGCGCGAAGACGGAGCAGTCGAACAGCGGCTCCGCGCAAGAGCCTTGTATGTTTCCCCCGCCGTGGATCCACACCAGGACTGGGTGCGGCCCCTGCTTGACCGGTGACCACACGCTGAGCTGCAGGCAGTCCTCGGACGGCGCGCCCGGCAGCACCGGAAACAACATATTGGGGGCCTGAGGCGCGATGGCGGGCGTGCGGGTGGCATCGAAGACGCCTTGCCAGGCGGGCGCGGGCCCCGCTGGCCGAAAGCGGTTAGCGCCTCCTGTCGAGGTCCCAAACGGAATTCCCGTGTAAACGGTGATATCCCCCTGGCGCGCGCCGCGTAGGCGCCCAGCTGGACAATCAACCAGCGGCGGGTTCCAGCTGGATAGGGCCATGGCGCGAGATCCTGGGCTCAAACTGACGCCGGCAAACGCGAGAGCGCTTAGAACGGTCCGTCTGTCATGCATTGTCTGCCTCACCGTCGGCAATTTGAGTAGTCATGGTCAAAAGGCGATTCCCGTGAGCTTCTCGGCGGCTCGCCACAGTCTACCTGCGGTCTGAGCATCGTCGCCCGCCTTGCCTATGCGAGCGGGTCCCGGCGGCCCTTTGAGTTCGCCGAACCCCTGGGGGCCGTAATAACCACCTGGCTTCACGTCTGGCGAAGTTGCCGCATATAAAATGGGCAGAGCCCCCGCCGCCGCGCCTTGCCCGATGTAGGGCGAAACTTTCTCGAAGAAACGGTTGAAGCGCAGCACGGGCTGCCCGGGCCGGCTCTTGGTGAGTTCCGTGACGGCGATGCCGGGGTGCGCCGCCACCGAAACCAAGCCCCAATGGTGTTCGTCAGACCGGCGCTGTAGCTCACGGGCGAAAAGAAGATTGGCCAACTTCGACTGAGCATAGGATTTCGTCGCCGAGTACGACGCCTCGCTCATCAGGTCATCGAGGTTGATCCTGGCCGACCTCTCCACGATGCTCGACACCGTCACCACACGAGCGTCTCCAGCCTCTATCAACCCCGCCCTCAGAAGGGCGGTCAGGGCGAAGTGGCCGAGAAAGTTAGTCCCGAACTGTAGTTCGAAGCCATCTCGGGTTACCCTTCGCGTCGGCGGGGCGGCGAGGCCGGCGTTGTTAACAAGAAGCGACACCGGCTGACCAAGACGGCCGACGCGGGTCGCAAAGTCTCGGATGTTGTCGAGGTCGGCGAGATCAAGCTGAACAAAGCGCGCCGAACCGCCGATCCGCGCGACCGCCGCGGCCGATTTTTCCGCGTTCCGCGCCGCGACGATAACGGTGGCGCCTGCATCGGCTAAAGCGCGCGCGATCTCGAGCCCGAGGCCGCCGCTGGCGCCCGTGACGACCGCTAGCCTGCCCGTCTGCGGAGGAATGTTTCCGAGGGTCCAATTCACGGACGCGGCTCGGGCTGCGAGGGCGCCGCAGTGAACGTGGTTGGATCGATGCCCTCTCTCATGTCCACGACGAACCTGTATCGGACCCGTCCTTCCCTGAGGCGGGCTAAGGCCAGGTTGATCTCGTGAGGTCGAACAACCTCCACGTCCGCGACAATGCCGTACTCGGCGCAAAACTGCAGCATCTCGTCGGTGACCCGGGTGCCCCCGGTTCCGGAGCTGGCGATGCTCCGGCGCGCCATGGCGAGAAGGAACGGCTGGACGTCGAAAGCGTCGGGAATTCCGAGCGAAACGAGCGTCCCACCGAGCTTCAGCGTCTGCATGTAGCTATTCATCGAATAGTCCCCGGACACAGTGTCGATGATCAGCTCGAGGCTGTTGGCCAGCACCGCTATCTGTTCCGCATCGGTCGATACGACCGCCTCGTGCGCTCCGAGTTCGAGTGCGGCTCGGGCTTTCGAGGAAGATCGCGTAAAAGCGACCACATGCGCTCCCATCGCCGCGGCGAACTTCACCGCGAGATGTCCAAGACCGCCAATCCCGATCACACCGACTCGTGTTCCGGAGCCGACGTTCCACTGCCGAAGCGCGGCGAATGTCGTCACACCGGCGCAGAGGAGAGGGGCCGTTCCGGCGGGATCGAGGCGATCGGGTACATCGTATACAAAGCGCTCATCGCAGACGTAATAAGTGGAATAGCCCCCTCGTGTTCGACTGCCATCGACTCGGTCGACGCCGTCGTAAGTTGTGGTTGGGAAAGCGAGACAATAAGACTCTTCTCGATCCTCGCACGGCGGGCAGATGCGACAGGAGTCCACGATCGTGCCCACCGCGACGATCTGACCGACAGCGAATTTTGTGACGGCCGAACCGCGCGCGATAACTCGCCCGACAATCTCGTGGCCGGGCACCATCGGGAACTGCTGACCCCACTTACCTATCGAGTGGAGGTCCGTGTGACAGACCCCGCAGAAAAGAACATCCAGACCAACGTCCATCGGACGTAGAGATCGTCGTTCAAACGCCCAGGGCTCGAGGGCCGCGTTCCGAGCATGGGCCGCTAGCCCGATCGCCACGCGACCCGTGACTCCAAAAGCTTCTGATTGAATCATGGGGTCCGTCCGACTGTTCGACAGATCATAGAGTTTTTACCGTGCCGGATAAGAAGGATTATATCGAACGAGTTAATGGTCTAAGACCAACAATCATGGCCGCGCCCCATCATGCCGAACTGGCCGTTTTCATTGCCGTCGCCGAAGAACGGAGCTTTCGCAAAGCGGCGATACGGCTTCGCCTGACGCCTTCGACGCTGAGTCATTCGCTAAGGGCGCTGGAGGACCGTCTTGGTGTTCGCCTCCTAAACCGCACCACGCGCAATGTGGCGCTCACGGAAGCCGGATCGGCGTTATTGTCGGAAGTTGCCCCCGCATTCCGCGCGGTCGCGGCCGCTGTGGAGGGAGTAAATTCGTATCGCGATCGCCCTCGTGGCACCGTTCGCATCCATGTCCCGAGGCTTGCGTCTTCGCTCCTGATCGCCCCGCGAATTGGCGCCTTTTGCGCCGCATATCCTGACGTGCAGTTGGACGTCGCTACCAGCGACGATCTGATTGACATCGTGGAGGCGGGATACGACGCCGGGATCCGTCTGGAGAACAGTGTCGATCGTGACATGGTGGCCGTGAAGCTCGGCGCCGACTTAAGAGGCGCCGTCGTCGGCGCGCCCGATTATTTCCGCCGACATGCGCCGCCCTTGCATCCGAGGGATCTGGAGAGCCACCTCTGCATCAACCGAAGGCACATCGTCAGCGGCGCCATGCACAGGTGGGAATTCTCGGATGGGACACAACGGCTCAACGTTCTTGCCAAAGGGCCGCTGATTTCAAACTCGGACGAATTAATGCTTGCGGCGGCGCGGCAGGGCGTTGGTCTGGCCTTCCTCGCGGAGACCGATGTGCGGCCCGACCTGGCGAACGGCAAGCTTGTGCGGGTTTTGAACGACTGGTGCCCTCCGCTTTTCACTTTCTTTCTGTACTATCCTCGCAATCGAAACCAGTCAGGTAGTTTGAGGGCTCTGATTAGTATATTGATTGAGCGTGACGTCGCAACTTTAGGTTCAACCTCCGATACCGGCGAGAACGCGACGCGCGATGCGGGCGGGTTGCCAGATTGAGTTGACGATCCGCGCTCTCTTGGACGGTGACTTGCCAGGTTGGCTTGGTTCTCAGCTTCAGGCGCGGTCGCACCCGAGGCGATTATGTGAAAATCGGTCGCGTTCGTTGCGGAGACGTCCATGGCCAACAGCATGGAAGATTGGGCGCTTCTGCTGTCTCTAAAAACGCGTTCCTCGCTGTCTCGCGCCAACCTTACCTCGACGCAACGAGGTGGTGTTCCTGCCGGGCCGGCCGTTGACAGAAAAGGTTCGGTTTATCTGCGCACGCTCGCGGCTTGGATAAGTGGACTGCCGCTGGTTGATCATGCCGCTGCGAGAAGCGGTTTGTCGAAGTATACCTGGTCGGGCGTGCGGCCACCAAGCGCGGGGTGCGGCCTGACGGCATTGTAGATCCGATGTAGCGGCCGATGCCGGCACGGGCTTCGGAAACTGAGGCGTAGGCGTGGAGGTCGACTTCCTCTTTGACGTGCTCCCCAAAGTCATCCAGTCATAATCGGAATCCGGGGTTGGTATGGTGCCCATCGAGGCGGAGTGGCGCACCCGCCCGGCAGCACGGCAAGTTCAAGGCACTGCAGGCCCGTGGAGACGCCTCTATTTTGATCCTGCCCCGGCCAGCGACGCCGACATGGCAATGAGGTTGCCGGCGACTGCGCCTGCGATGACCGCGAACGCTGTCCTATGCCCGGAGTTCACGGCGCAACCAACGATGTTCGCGACCCCAGGCCCGGGAAGGACGGCGATCAGCGCCGACGCGGTCGCGAACGTCAGCCAAATACCCGCCTGTACCGTCATCTGCCGCAAATCTGGCGCGAGCAACTCCAGCATGGCTTCGTTACCGATCTTGCCCTTGAGGTAGGCCAGCGCGCGCCGTGCCCGCGCGAGCTCTAACTTCCGCAGATCGTCAGCGTCCAGGTGTGACTGCTGCCCGTGATCGCGTAGGTCATGCCACCGGACCAGCTCGCTGGTCGAAGAATGCCAGGAGATGATCCAGCAGCGCTTCCGGTCGCTCCTCCGCGATGTAGTGGCCGCAGCGGTCGAGCACGACGCCGACAAATCCTCAATTAGGGGCCGAAGCTGTCTCTCGACTCGATCGCTCGCGCTCGCGGCGCCAGCGATCGACAGCACCGGCATGGCCAGCTTCGTCTTCGCCTGCTCCCGATTGTAGGGGGCGTCTTGCTTGTGGGCCCTGAAGTAGCTGATGCCGCCGTGCAGGCAGCCGGGCTGGGCGAGCCGCCGCGCATATTCTTCCAGCGCAGCTTCTTCCAGTCCGGTCGGATCATAAGTCTGCTGACGCACGAAATGTTCGACGAATGCGCGTTCACGGCCGGCTATGAGCATCTCCGCGAGCTGATTTGGCGCGTCGAACAGCGGCAGGTGATACATATGCGGGATGCCGAAATAATCCTCCAGCCCCAGGCCTGGTAGCCCCGCCTCCATCATGACCAGCTGCGTCACCGACGCGCGGTGCGCGCAAGCATAGGCATAGCCCACCATCATGCCGACATCGTGGCAGGCGACGCGTACCGCATGAAGACCTCCTGGGAAAAAAGTGGTGACGCCCGCCGCGCATCGGGAGGCTGCGATGCATCTGCAGTCGACCTACGAGATGAGCGAGCGGCGGGCGTGCCGGGTTCTGGGCGTGGACCGAACCAGCGTCCGCTATCAGGCGACGCGGCCGTCGGACGTGGAACTGCGCGAGCGATTTGAAGGCGCTGGCCGCCAAGCGGCGCCGGTTCGGCTATCGGCGGCTGCACGTGCTGCTCCGCGGCGAAGGGCATACGGTGAACCGCAAGCGCGTGCAGCGGATCTACCGTGAGGAGAAGCTGACCGTGCGCCGGCGCGGCGGCCGTAAGCGGGCCATGGGAACGCGGCGGCCGATCGAGGTCCCGTTGCAGGCTGACCAGCGCTGGAGCCTGGACTTCGTCTCCGACCAGATGACCGACGGGCGACGGTTCGCATTCTGACGGTCGTCGACAACTGTACGCGCGAGTGCCTGGCGCTCGTGGCTGACAGCTCGCTCTCCGGGCTGCGGGTCGCGCGTGAGCTCGACGCCATCGTGCGCCGCCGCGGCCGCCCCGAGACCATCGTCAGCGACAACGGCACGGAGCTGACCTCGAACGCCATCCTGAGCTGGGCCGACGGGAGCGGCGTCGGCTGGAACTACATCGCGCCCGGGAAGCCGCAGCAGAACGGCTACAACGAGAGCTTCAACGGCCGTCTGCGCGACGAGCTGCTCAACGAGACGCTGTTCCGCTCCCTCAGCCACGCCCGGGCGGTGCTGAAGGACTGGCGGCGCGACTACAACGAGCAGCGGCCACACTCGAAGCTGGGATGGCTGACGCCGAGCGCCTTCGCCAACGCCCTTCGCGGAAGTGCCGCCGGGGATGCTGCGCAGCCTGGGGGCTCCGCACCCCCGGCTCTTGCCACACCCCCTAACCAGGGCTCAGATCAACGCCGGACTCTCGTTACGGTTGGATGAGAAACGGGGGTCACGTCATCCGGAAACGGCATCAAACTGTGCATTCCAAGACTTCAGCGCGTGCAATCGACACGTACGCCGAGCCGGCGATCCGGTCTGGCAAGAGGGGTTACGGCGCTCATTACGGCCAGTAATCGATTGCGGCGCGGCAGACACGTTCCCGCCTAGGCTTGGTCGAGACCGTGCTGCTTCAGGACGTCGTCCATCTCCGGCCGCGTCAGAAAGCGCAGCAAGGCGCGGGCATCCTCGGGGTGTTTGCTGTGACGTGCGACGGCCGCGCTCACCGGCGTCACGAACTCGACATCGTCGGGCAGCTTGCCGATCACCTCGATCCCCTCTGTCGGCAGAAGCTCGGAGATCGCCTGGAAGCCATATTGGTTTTCGCCCTTGGCAACGGTTTCGGCCACGGGCGTCACGCCGGGCACCT
>CAXTOI010000024.1:0-507 GCA_964245645.1 uncultured Novosphingobium sp.
CTCGCTCCACTGCTCAATGCAGCGCCGCTCGAGCCAGTCATTGAGGGCGTCCAGATCGGGGAAGCTGGGCATCTGTTGCCATAGCCGCCGCCGCGCATCCTGGACGTTCTTCTCGACCTGGCCCTTCTCCCAACCCGAGGCCGGGTTGCAGAACTCCGGCTCGAACAGGTAGTGGCTGGCCATCGCGGCGAACCGGACGTTGACCTGCCGCGCCTTGCCCGACCCGATGCGGTCGACCGCGGTCTTCATATTGTCGAAGATCCCGCGCCGCGGCACGCCGCCCAGCACACGGAACGCCTGGGTGAGCGCGTCGAACAGCATCTCGTGGGTCTGGAGCGGATATGCCCGCACGATAAATGCCCTGCTGTGCGAGAGCTTGGTGTGCGCCGCCTGCAGCTTGACCCGCTCACCGCCGATCAACGCCCAGTCCTCGCTCCAGTCGAACTGGAAGGCGTCGCCCGGCGCAAAGATCAGAGGCACGAAAGTGCCGCGACCGCTGGTCTGCGC
>CAXTOI010000024.1:517-16998 GCA_964245645.1 uncultured Novosphingobium sp.
GCCAAGGGCTACGAGATCGGTATGCATCTGCTTGGCCGTGCGCTTCTGCTTGCGCGACTTGCCAGCCTCAATCTTCAGCCAACCCGACAGCTTCTCTGCAAACGGATCCAGTTTGCTCGGCCGCTCGGGAACCTTGAACTTCGGCTCCACCGCGCCGGCGCGCAGATACTTGCGGATGGTGTTGCGCGACAGCCGGGTCCGCTTCGCAATCTCTCGGATCGATATCCCGTCCCGTAAATGCCAGCGACGGATCACACTCAATAACGCCATGTCGATCACTCCGAATCCCCTGACCAGCAGCCAGGGAAAGATCAGAACATGGGTCACTTCTCAGCGATAAATCCGCTCCTCCCGGGTCAGCTCTCAGCAAGAATCAACAGCGGAACGCCCCCGATTGAAAAACGTCCGCCATCATACGACTTCAACGAAGTATTCGGCAACCCGTATGTCCATGACCGGCAATATGGCATCGCCAGCGATTTGAGTTACGCCATGTCGCCTAAATTGACCCTGCGTCTGATCGACACCTATCGCAACTGGAAGGACCATCAGCAGACTCTTGACACCTTACAAACGTCCATAAGGGTGCTCAATTTCCTCCAAGACACCAAGAGCAAGTCGCAAAGCCACGAATTGCAGCTAATTTCCTCCAAGGGTGCTTTCCTCAACAACAAACTTGGCATCACGGCCGGACTCTATTACTTCAGAGAAGTCTTCGATCTCAACACGACGTTCAATCTGGGCTCGCGATTTTGCTCCCTCGTCTTGCCTGCGGTCGGTGCCGCCGCCAACATCCCCGCCTGCTTGGCCGGGCCCCAAACTGCTGCGGGCTACAATCTCTTCAACCAGACCGTCGACAGCTATGCCGGCTACGCCCAAGTGAACTACCAGATTCTCGACGGGCTCGAGGCCGACATCGGCGGCCGGCGGACGTGGGACAGGAAGTCGGCATCCTATAATGGGTTCACGCCCAATGCCGCCGCCGTCAACCGTGCCCTGATAGCGGTGGAAAGCACGCCGTTGAGCTTCAAGGACAATAATTGGTCCTATCGGGGCACGCTGTCTTATCATGTCACCGATCGCACAATGCTTTTTGGAACTTACTCAACCGGCTACAAATCGGGCGGCTTCAATTCTGGTGCCTCACCGGCGGTGTTGGGCGCGGGGAACCGGACGTTCAATTCCGAAAAGGTCCGTGATCTCGAGCTGGGCGCTAAGTCGGTTTTTCTAGACGGCAAGGCCCAGCTCAACGTGACCCTCTTCAACACGATCCTCAAGGGGTTCCAGGATCGATCCTATAACGGCCTGACTTTCATCACCCGCAACGCGGGCGACGTGCGATCGCGCGGCGTCGATATTAGCGGCCAATTCCGTCCAATACGCCAACTGAACCTGACTTATTCGGCAACATACTTGGATTCGATCTACAAGACCAATACGGGCGCGCCCGGTCTAGAAGGGTGCGCCGGTGGGCCGGGCTGTCCAACCGTTCAGGATCTGAGCGGACAGGATATCGGCTATGCTCCGCATTGGAAGGTGAATGGCCAAGCCGAATATATTATTCCGCTCTCCAATGGATATGAGTTGACCACTTCCGCCAGTGGGCATTACACTAGTGGCTTCTACACGGTGAACACGCTCAATCCACAATCGAAGTTGCCCAGCTATTTTACGGCCGACTTCCGTGTCGGCTTTACCGCGCCTGGCGGCAATTGGGGAATCGACGTCTTCGGGACCAATGTGTTCGACAAGCACTACTTCACGACGCTTAGCCCGCAGACGCTCGCTAACATCATGCCGGGGGTTCTCAACCGATCGACCGGCGCGACGATCTTCCGCGGCACACTCGGCGATCCGTCGCGGTTTGGGGTACGCCTATCAGCCAAGTTCTGATGTGAGCCTCCTATCAAGCGCAAGCTTGGAACGATATGGTCCGGGACTATTCCCGGGCCATATTGACTTTCAAGGTAGGTCCTACGGTACTCGCGTCTCCTAAATACTCTAAACCTCAAGCGTGAAGCGGAGACGACGATGAGATCTGGCTGCAAACGGATAGCCTTGTCCCTCGCAGGCGCGTTCAGCCTCGCCTCGGTGGCGTCCGCCTCGATAGCCGCCGATCCGGCACTCCGGTTTCAGGTTCCTGCCAGCGTCTCACCCGAGGCTGCCAGGAACTTGAGCGCTATTTACGCCGTCACATCCAAACAACCGCGCGAAGGGAAGCCTGCGACCCTTGAAGACTGGGATCGCATCAGGGAGGCGTTGGATAAGCGGATGATCCCCGCGTCCAACGCCATCGTCGCGAAACTGGGCGCGCACATCCAGGACGATCAGCTCGGCGGTGTCCCAATCGTGCGTATACGACCGGCCGCCTACAAGGCGAACGGTCGTATGCTCATTTTTCTGCACGGCGGCGGTTATACACGTATGTCCGCGCATTCTCGCCTTGTGCCCCCTACCCTTGTGGCTGCCGCAACCGGGGACGAAGTGATATCGATCGATTACACGGTCGCTCCTCGGGGAAACTGGAAGATCGTCACCGATCAGATATTATCCGTGTGGAAAGCGCTTCTCACGCAAGGAATCTCTCCTCGGCATATGGGGATTTTCGGTGACTCCGCGGGTGGCGGAATGGCCTTGGGAGCTACGCTTAAGATGCGCGATCAAGGCCTTCCTTTGCCCGGCGCGGTTTACGTTATGTCACCTTCTTGCGATGTTACTCAGGATGGCGACACCTATCAGACGCTGTCGAGCGTCGATCCCGTGCTGGATCGCGAAACCTCGGCCTGGGGTGCGGCTGCCTATGCCGACCCGCAAGATCAAACCAACCCTTACGTTTCGGCCGTCTACGGTGATTATTCGAAGGCCTATCCGCCGACCTTGATCCAGGGCGGCACACGGGAAATGCTCCTCAGCAACTTCGTGCGGGAATATCAAGCAATACGCGGTGGCGGCCACGTGGCGGTGCTCGATCTCTATGAAGGCATGCCGCATGTCTTTCAGGGCTCCATACCTGACTCGCCGGAGGCCCGTACCGCGATCGCGCGGGCGGCAACGTTCCTTGATGAGCATCTGCGTTGACGGAACTGGCCACTGAATGGCTTGGTGAGCAGCGGACATCTTTTATCGCCCGCGTCGCTTCCATCCGTCCCCGCCCCTCGCGTCATAAATCCTTTAGTCGCGAGAACGGGCCTTTCCCGCCGCCGCAGGTAATGTAGAGAACCGCACGATACCCGACAGCCTGCTCAGCGATGCTTACAGTGGGTGACGTGACCCTGACGTGACCCCCGCCTTTCATCCAGCGGGAACCAGAGACTGGCTGGTGTTGTCGCGCATGAGCGCAGGTGAAGCAACGGGCGGGGTTAACCCGGCCCGTTGCTGTTCGAGTTCGGCGGCGAATGCTGTCGGAGTGGCGTAGCCGAGCGAGGAGTGCGGCCGCTCGGTGTTGTAATCGTCGACCCAGCGCCCGAGGATCGAGCGGGCCTGACCGATCGTGAAGAACAGCGTCTCGTTGAGCAGCTCGTCGCGCATGCGACCGTTGAAGCTCTCGACGAACCCGTTCTGGGTTGGCTTGCCCGGCGCGATGTAGTGCCACTCGATGCCGGCATCACCGGACCAGGCGAGCACCGCGTTCGAGGTCAGCTCGGTCCCGTTGTCGCTGACGATCATGAGCGGCTTGCCGCGTCTGGCGGTCAGGTCGGCCAGCTCACGCACCACCCGCCGGCCCGAGATCGACGTGTCGACCACCGCCCCGATGCACTCGCGCGTCACGTCGTCGACGATGTTGAGCACGCGGAACCGCCGCCCGGTGACGAGCTGGTCGTGAACGAAGTCCAGGCTCCAGCGCTGGTTGGGAAGCGCCAGCACCGGCGCAGATGCCCGCGCGCCAACGGCGCGCCTTCGTCCTTTCCGGCGACGCACCGTCAGCCCTTCCTCGCGGTAGAGCCGCTGGGTCTTCTTGCGGTTGATCGTGATGCCGTCTCGGCGAAGCAGGATGTGCAGCCGCCGATAGCCGAACCGCCGGCGCTGCTGCGCCAGCTCGCATAGCCGCGACCGTAGGTCGCCATCATCTGCCCGGCACGAGCGATACCGCATGCTCGTGCGATCCGCTCCGACGACAGCACACGCCCGCCGCTCGCTCATCCCCAACGTCGTCTGAAGATGCGCGACCGCTTGCCGCTTCGCGGCGGGCGCTACCATTTTTTTGACAGCAAATCCTTTAGCCCCGCGTTGTCCAGCATCGTATCTGCCAGCAGCCGCTTCAGCCGTGCGTTCTCCTCCTCAAGCGCCCGCAGCCGCTTCGCGTCGGACACCTCTAGCCCGCCATACTTGGCCTTCCAGGCGTAGTAGGTCGCGCTCGACATCCCGTGCTTGCGGCACAGCTCCGTCACCACCGCACCCGCCTCGGCTTCCTTCAAGATGCCGATAATCTGCTCTTCCGTGAACTGCTTCCGCTTCATCTGTCCGTCCCTTCGAGGGGCCGGTCTCTAGATCCAAGTGGATGAAAAAACGGCGGTCACGTCAGCGGGAACAGGCCCTAGGTTTCGCGCCGGCTTGTGAAACAACCCTCGCTGCCCTCAAGCTTTTGTCAACGCTGTCGCGGTATCGAGCGGCATGGACACCAATCGATCATCGTACACCTTGGACATTGACAAAGGCGCTCGCCTCGTCCGAACCACGTTGCGTGGGCAGTGGACGCTTGGCGATGTCGAAGGATATGATCGAGAGCGCTCGGTCCTGCTGAAGGCGAGCGGCTGGCAGTCGGGCACGTTCGCGTATCTCGCCGATCTGCGCGAGACCGGCGTTCAGCCGATGGAGGTCGCGTCCGCTCAGCAGGAAGCGCTCGGGCGAATGCCGATCACGCCTCGCCGGGTCGCCGTCATAGTACCGAGCGCGCTCGCGCGAATGCAGGCGAAACGGATGAACGACCATCCAGATCGGCGATTCTTCAGCGATGAACCGGCGGCACTCGCCTGGCTGGTCGAAGGCGGATCGCGTCCAGCCTGATCGGGCGGAGGGTCTCGCTGCGATTGTCAGACCAAGTCGCCTTACGCACTGACGCCTGCCGGCCGGGGCCGATGCGCCGCTACAACCCGGCCCGACAAAGCGTTCGCTACTTCAACATTTCGCCCGAAGTGAGTCCTCAAGGCTGCTGCACCGGCCCATAGTGCCAGGCAACCGCTCTCAATCTCCGTTCACTTCATAGGCGGTTTCACCGTCGCGAGGCGCCATCGGCTGCACGCTCTTGCAATCACCGGTATCGATCAGCCCTGCGACCTAGGTCGTAAACTCATAAAGGGAGTTGTTAGGGGCCGTTGGGTTGGGCGGTTGGCGGCGACCCCTGTTTGAGCCGCCCGGTCGCAGTATCCAGAACAAAGTAGCCAAGCCCGGTTGTGAATGGGGCGGAGTTATCAGTGTTGTCGGTCGCCAGCACCCGTTTTCCCGTGACGATTGAGCCGCGAACGCGATGCTCAGCCACATTCGGGAAGACGGCGAAATCATTGCCCTTGATGATCGCTCCGTTTCCTCGGCTGAGTTCGACGAACCGGTACCCGTTTGGAAGCGCCTCATCACGCTCGCCGAGCCAGCCCGTCCAGATCAGCGTGCCGTAGGCAAGCGGGGCTAGGAAGAAGACGATCACGGCAACCGCCGCGAGGCTGAGCCCGTATCCTGCCGCTTTGCGTGGAGAGATCATCAGCGGAGCATCGCCGATCCGGCCAGCTGCTGCAACGATGGCCCTTTCCTGACGGACGTGCATCTGATTCAGTGTCGGCATGAGCCGATACGACCTGACCGACTTCGAGTGGCACGTGATCAAGCCACTTCTACCGAACAAGCCGCGAGGTGTGCCGCGTGTGGATGACAGGCGTGTGCTGAACGGCATCTTCTGGGTGCTGCGATCCGGCGCGCCGTGGTGCGACCTGCCGGAGCGCTACGGCCCGCGCACCACCTGCTACAACCGCTTCAATCGATGGCGGCAGGCGGGCGTATGGGACCGGCTGATGGACGCCATCAGCGCCGCGCACGACGGCGCGATCCAGATGATCGACAGCACTTCAATCCGGGCGCACCAGCAGGCTGCGACGGCAAAAAGGGGGGTCCAGATCGTTGCCTCGGTCGATCGCGCGGCGGGCTCACGACCAAAATCCACGTCGTCGTCGACGCGCAAGGCCTCCCGATCAGGCTCGGCCTGACCGCGGGACAGACGCACGACGGGCAGATCGCTGACACGCTGCTAGACCACCTCGGTCCGCGCACTATCGTGTTGGCCGACAAGGCCTACGATGCCGATCGCATCCGCGAGCTGATCCAGGATCAGGGTGCCACGCCCAACATCCCGCCGAAGAGCAACCGCAAGTGGAAGCCCTGCTTCAGCAAACGGCTTTACCGCGAGCGCAACCTGATCGAGCGCTTCTTCTCCAAGCTGAAGCACTTCCGCCGCGTCGCTACCCGCTACGACAAGCTCGCCGCCAACTTCCTCGCCATGATACAGCTCGCCTCAATGCGCCTATGGCTGCGGGCTTATGAGTCTACGGCCTAATGCGGGACATCCTGCGCCGCACTGGACGAAATCACTCCGCCAGGAACGGCTCCGGTTCGAGTTCAGTCACCCGGCGGCGACACAGGCTGGACAACCTGCCCAAACACCGCTTCTAAGAAGGAACTGATATGCACCCCAATGCCAGCATCTACGATTCCGCGATCTACGGCGGCATCTTCAGCGATCCGGCGATGCGAAAGATCTGGTCGGATGATGTGCGCATCCAGCGCTACCTCGATATCGAGCGCGCGCTCGCCGAGGTTCAGGCGAAGCTCGGCATCATTCCTCAGAACGCGGCGAAGGAGATCGCGCGCCATTGCCGCGTTGAAGAGATGGACTTCGGCAAGCTCCGGACCGACACCGAGCATGTCGGCTACCCCGTGTTGCCCGTCGTCGAGCAGCTGACGGCGAACTGTGCCGATGGCCTTGGCCAATGGTGCCATTGGGGCGCGACCACCCAGGACATTACCGACACCGCGACCGTGCTGCAGATCGGAGCGTCGCTAGACTGGGTCGACGCCAAGCTCGACGAGATCGGCGACGCTCTCGCCCGGCTGGCCGCCAAGCATCGCGATACGCCGATGATCGGACGCAGCAACCTCCAGCAGGCGATCCCGATGACTTTCGGCTACAAGGTCGCGGTATGGCTATCGGGCATCGACCGTCACCGGGAGCGGCTCGCGCAGCTGCGCCCGCGTGCGCTGACCGGCGAGTTCGGCGGCGCGGTGGGGACGCTGGCCTCGCTCGGCGACAAGGGGCTGGAGGTGCAAGCGGGCCTCTGCCAGGCGCTTTGCCTCGCGCAGCCGCTCATCGCCTGGCACACCATGCGTGACACGATCGCCGAGGTTGGCGCGGTCCTCGGCCTGATCTGCGGCACGCTGGAGAAGATCGCCACCGACGTAAAGACGATGATGGCGACCGAGATCGCCGAGGTCATGGAGCCGGACGGCGGCGGCGGTCGCGGCGCGTCCTCCACCATGCCGCAGAAGCGCAACCCGATCTCCTGCGCCTACATCACCGCCTGCGCCGGCGTCGTGCGCCAGCATTTGGCGGCGCTGCTGACCGCGATGAACGCGGACTTCGAACGCGCGACAGGCACATGGGAGATAGAGTGGATCGTGCTGCCGGAAATCTTTTGCCTGGCGGCCGGCGCGCTGAGCCAAGCGGCCTTCCTGCTGGGCGGTCTGGAAGTGAAACCGGACGCGATGGACCGCAACATGAGGCTGACCAACGGGCTGGTGAATACCGAAGCGGTGATGATGGCACTCGCCCCCAAGATGGGCCGCGAAAAGGCGCACGATGCCATATCGGCGGTGGCGAGGGATGTTGCGGCCGGCAAGGGAGCGCTGATCGACCTTCTCTGCGGTAACGAGCAGATCGCGGCGATCTTCGACCGGCAGGCGCTTGAGCAATTGCTGGACCCGCTTCGCTATCTCGGCCTTTCCGCCACGATGGTCGACCGGGTGCTTCGTCAGCGAGGCGATTAGGGTCGTGGCAGGTGGGATAGGCGGCCTATAGCTGCCGCCGACCGGTTCGTCGACCGCATGCCGCGTGCAGGCGAGGACGAAAGCAGGCACATTATCGAGATCAGGTTCCGGCTATCGCGCCAGTGATCGCAGTGAAAGCCGTCCGGCGCCGTGAGTTCATGGCGTACCTGTTACGTTCGCCCACCGAACCGGGCGATAAACGTTGACGTCGTCGCAGACGCTAAACAGTTACCGAGACGGAACGTCTCATTTTTGCTCGTTTGGCCGCCGGAGCAACCGGCTTGACAGACCCTTGCGAGTTCTAGGAATTCCGATAAGATCGAGGTTTCTCTTCGAGTTTGCCGAATGCCCACAGGTCCAGGCTCGCCCACGCTCGACCAATTGCAGGTCCTGATTCAAGTGGCGGATGCCGGTAGCTTTACCGCGGCGGCACGCAAGATGAACCGGGCGCTGTCGGTTATCAGCTACACGATGAGCAATCTCGAGACGCAGCTCGGGATGTCGTTGTTCGATCGATCGACGAGCCGCAAGCCACAATTAACCGAAGCGGGCCGCGTGGTGCTTGCCGAGGCACGACTCGTAACCGGCGGGGTGAGCAACCTGCGCGCCAAGGTCGCCGGTATGTCGCAAGGGCTTGAGGGCGAACTGCACGTGGTTCTGGACTGCCTCTTGCCTCCAACTCGCATCATCGATGCCCTGACCTCCTTCTGTAAGGAGTTACCGACGGTGAAGCTTACCCTGCACATGGAGACGCTTGGCGCGGTCGCTAACCTGGTGCTCGAGAAGACGGCTACGGTCGGGATCAGCGGACCATTTACGGCGGACCTCGACGAACTGCAGAAGATCAGCGCGGGAAGCCTGCGGATGACGCCGGTGGCCGGCACGGCTCATCCCCTTGCCTGTGCAAGCGACCACCCGCCCGGCGCCGCACGCGAGCATGTCCAGCTCGTGATCTATGACCGATCTCCGTTGACGAAGGGCAAGGATTTCAGCGTCAGCGCCAGCCATACGTGGCGCCTGGCCGATCTCGATGCGAAGCATATGCTGCTGCGTGCCGGCATCGGCTGGGGAATGATGCCGCTGGCGAGAGTGGCAGACGACCTCGCGGCCGGTATTCTGGTCGAACTCGAAATACCGGATCTTGCGCCGTTCGACTATGCGCTCGACGCGATCTACCGCGCCGACACGCCGCCTGGCCCAGCCGCGACCTGGCTGATCGAGCACTTCCGCCGCCAGACGATAGACATGGGCCAGTAAGCAGCGCGTACGGTCAATCTTCGAGGATGCGCATCCCCTTATCAACGGGGGCTCGATTGCCAATGCGGGAAAGCCAATCGTTTACCGCCGGCGACGACGCGAACGCTTCGCCCAGCGGCTCCGCCATGGCGTCGCGCGCTTCGGCCACCCAAGGATAGGAAGCCACGTCGGCAATCGAATAGTCCGTCCCGCCGACGAAGTTCCGACTGGCAAGCCGGGTCTCCAGCACGCGGAGGAGGCGCTCGCCTTCCTTGCGGAAGCGATCGATCGCGAGCGGCGCCTTGTCGGGCGATCGGACCGCGAAGAAGTGGAGTGGCAAATCGCCGAGGGCTCCTCGGCCCTGGTCGCCTGCGGCACCACCGGCGAGGCGGCGACGCTGACCGCAGTAGAACATTTCGGCGTCGTGCGCCTGTGTGTCGACCAGGCAAGGGCGCGCGTGCCTGTGATCGCCGGCGCGGATCGAACGACACGCGCGTCGCCACCGAGAACCTCTTCGCCGCCAAGGACGCCGGCGCAGACGCGGCGCTTGTTGTTGCGCCCTACTACAATCGACCGAGCCAGGAGGGACTCTACGAATATTTCGCCGCTCTCGCTCGGCGAGCTCCTCTACCGATTTTGCTCTACAATGTGCCGTCGCGAACCGTAACCGATTTGCAACCCGAGACGGTCGCCCGACTCGTGCGCAACTTCCCCGACGTCTTTGTTGGGATCAAGGACTCCAGCGGCGTGCTCACCCGGGTGGCGGACCACCGCGCGAACCTTGGTGCAGACTTCCTTCAGCTGACCGGCAACGACGAGCTCGCGCTCGCCTTCAACGCCTGTGGAGGGAGCGGCTGCATCTCCGTGACCGCCAACGTCGCCCCGCGGCTCTGCGCCGAGTTCCAGGGGGCGTGCGGAGCGGGCGACTACGCGAGGGCGCGCCGCTACCAGGATCGCCTGTTCCCGCTCCACCCCGCTCTGTTCACCGACGCCTCGCCTGGGCTCGCCAAATACGCGCTCAGCCGCATCCTACCGGGATTTCCGAAATCGCTGCGTCTGCCGATGATCGGCCCGAGCTTGGCGAGCCGAACGGCGATTGACGCGGCGCTCGCGCATGCTGAGCTGGTCTGAATGCCCGTCCATATCTGCAAGGAATGCGGCACCTCCTACGCGAACGCGCCCTCGCCGCCGCCGCGGTGTCCGATCTGCGAAAACGAGCGACAATATGTGCCTCGTCGGGCGAAGAATGCGAGGAGATGACCTAGCAGCGCCTCCGGCCGCTCCTCAGCAATGTAGTGGCCGCAGCGGTCGATCACGACGGCCGTCAAATCCTCGATCAGCGGCCGCTTCTGTTCTCCTCGCTCCGTCACCTCTAAAGGAAGTTTGATGAAGATCACTCGCAATGGCTTCCAGCCTCCGGTCTACGGGCCGGATGAGTACTTCACCGGCGTCGTGCGCCTGGATACGCCGTTCGAGGGCAACGGCAATTTGTCCGCCTCCACCGTCACGTTCGAACCCGGCGCCCGCACCGCCTGGCACACCCACCCGCTCGGCCAGACGTTGATCATCACCTTCGGCATGGGGCGAATTCAGCGCGAAGGTGGACCGGTGAAGGAAGTCCGACCCGGTGACGTCGTGTTTTTCGAGCCGGATGAGAAGCATTGGCATGGCGCCCCATCAACCAACGCCATGGTTCACATCGCGATAGCTGAAAAGCAAGAAGACAAGGCGGTCACGTGGATGGAGAAGGTAACTGACGAGCAATATGCTGGATGATTGCAGGCTTATGGAGTACCTTATCGGAAAAGCGTCGTCAGTATTAGTGAAAGCCCCTCGTGTTTGACCGACCATATATTCGTTAAGGCTGGTTGAGGCTATAACAGCCGTAGGTTTGGCTGGCTCAGCAGACGAAGAAACTCAGCACGCTGTGTACGGTCCCTGGGGTAACAGCTATCTCAGGACGGTACCGATCGAGCTGCTCCGATCGTTCGGATTTCGGCAAGGCTCTGCGCAACGGTCTGCTCGCCGAGCAACCCGAGTAGCGTCTCTTCTGCGCGGTCTGCCAGCGTTCCAAAGAAGGCCTCGATGTTGGTGCTGACGACGCAGAGGCTCGGCACGCCCGGCCGTGCGGTCCATAGTCGCTTATCCTCGATTGCAGCGCGGTAGATATCGCGCAGCGTAATGTCTTCCGCTCGGCGGCCAAGCCGCACCCCGCCGTTTTTACCTGATGTCGCGATCACGATGCCGCTCCCCACCAGCGGCGTCAGCAGCTTGCGAACCAGGACGGGATTGGCACCGAGGCCAGTCGCCAGCTCCGAACTCGTGCATCGGGCGCCGGTCTCGTCCGCGACGGCCAGCGACAACACGATCTGGAGCGCAGTCGGGAACCTAAGGTCAAGCATTTCTCATGCTGCCGCTATCGGCTTAATGTATCAATGACCATTGCACTCAAGCGCCGCCAGCTGTAGTGGACATTCTTACATTATCCGATTGGCGTTTGGCGGGCAAGGAGAACGGTGATGAAACGTTGGCTGTTGAAGGCGGATCACACGGATTTGGGCGGGCTGGTCCTAGAAACGGTGCCAGTGCCCGAACCCGGGCCCAACGAGGTGCGCGTCCGGGTACAGGCGGTGTCGCTCAATCAGCGAGACCTCATCACGCTCGCCAATCCGTTCTTCCGGATGCCGGGACGCGATCTGGTTCCCGTTGCCGACGGTGCCGGGGTGATCGAGGCTGTGGGGTCGGACGTCACCAGCTGGTCGGTCGGCGACCGCGTGATGAGCATCTACTTTCGCGATCGGCCAGCGGGACCGCCGACGCCGACAATGGGAGCCGGTCCGGGTTCGATCGATCAAGACGGCTGGCTGACGGAACAGGTTGTGCTGCCTGTCGATCGCGTGATGAAGGCACCTGACACTCTGACCCTGGAGGAAGCGGCGACGCTTCCGTGCGCGGCCGTGACGGCCTGGACCGCCTTGCAGCTAGAGCACCCGGTGGGGCCGGAGGCGCGGGTTTTAACGCTCGGCACGGGCGGCGTCTCGCTGTTCGCCGTCCTGCTGGCGCGTGCGCTGGGCGCCGAGGTGTTCGCAACGACGAGCCGCGACGACAAGCGCGCGGCACTGCAGGCGCTCGGCTTGGCGGGCGTGGTGAACTATGTCGATACGCCCGAATGGGGAGAGGCGGTGTTCGACCTGACCGGCGGGGTCGATAAGGTCGTCAACGCGGCGGGATTGGGCTCCGTCAATCAGTCGCTGGTCGCCCTGAAACCGGGCGGCGAGGTCGCGACGATGGGCCTGTTCACTCAGGGCGATGCGCTCGATCCAATGCAGATCATGGCCAAGGCGGTGAGCGTGCGCGGCGTCGCGGTGGGCAGCGCGGCGGACCAGCGAGAGCTTGCCGCGTTCATCGATGCGCATGGGGTAAAGCCGCCGATCGGCGCGCGCTTTGCATTCGACGACGTGCGGCGGGCGTTCGAAGCGCTGCAAACCTCCGAGGTGTTCGGCAAGATTGTCATCACGATCGCCTGACGCGCTTGCGCGACTTACGAATTGGAAGCCCAATATGAGCGACGCCTATCTCGACCCCGACCTGCGGCCACTACTGGACGCGGTGCCGAACGTGGAGTTTACCGCCGAAACGCTGCCCCAGATCCGGGTAGCGATGACCGCGATGTTTGCGCAAACGCCGCCGCCGGCGGTCAAGGCGATCGTGGAGGACTTCACCATCCCTGGGCCGGAGGGCGCTCCGCCCGTCCGGGTCGTCAGCTATCGTCCGCCGGGCGGCGCTCTGATCACCCCGGCGATCCTCCACATCCATGGCGGCGGGTTCGTTGTCGGCTCGCCGGCCATGGCGGACGCGGCCAACCAGAGGCTGGCGGTTGAGTTCGGCTGCCGGGTTCTATCGGTGGATTACCGGCTGGCTCCCGAGACGCCGTTCCCCGGCGCGATCGAGGATTGCTACGCGGCATTGCGCTGGCTCCATGATTCGGCCGCAGCGCTGGGCGTCGATCCGCATCGCATCGGTATCAAGGGCGAGAGCGCGGGCGGTGGGCTCGCGGCGGCGCTGGCGCTGCTGGCGCGCGATCGCGGAGGCCCGGCGATCCGGTTTCAGCACCTCACCTATCCGATGCTGGACGACAGAACGGTCACGGATTCCGAGCCGAACCCGTTCACCGGCGAATACATGTGGACGCGCGCATACAACCGCTTCGGCTGGTCGTCGCTGCTGGGCCATGCCGCCGGGGAAGGAGAGGTGTCGCCCTATGCCGCCGCCGCCCGCGCCCCTGACCTTGCCGGGTTGCCACCCGCGTTCCTCTCGGTCGGCGGGTTGGACCTCTTCCTCGACGAGAACCTCACTTATGCCGGGCGGCTGGCCCGGGCATGTGTACCAGTGGAGCTGCACCTGTATCCGGGGGCATTCCACGGGTTCGACATGGCGACCGACGTCCGGGTCAGTCGGCGCGCGCAGCAGGCCAGTGACGAGGCACTCCGCCGCAGCCTGGAGGCGTAGCGGTCGTCAATCGATGGAGCATCTGTTCATCGTCGAGTTCCGCCGCTGCGATTGCGACCTCACTCGACGTGCCGGCCGTGGTCGCGCCCAGCGGCTCACCGGTGCTGAAGAACCGCTGCGCGACATACACATCACCGGGCATGGTCAACGCCAGGCACCTGGAGGCGCGGAAACAACGCAAGCGCGTGGTCCAGCAGGATCTTGCGACGGAGCGCGTCGTCGAACACGTCCGATGCATCGATCTCGTCTGCCAGCCGGGCGGCGGTGTCGGTCGGCGTGAACGGCCAGTCGCTGCCATAGTGTAGCCGGCGCAGGGTGATGATGATCTCCTCGCGCGAGAGCGGTTCGGCCGTGTGAAGGACCACTGCCTGACCGGCGATCCGATCGGCGACGATCGAGAGGGTGCATGCGGCACGATGAGGCGGATGTTCGGAAATCGGTCTAGCGTGCGCCGGTACAACATGTAGGCGACCGCGCGCGTCGTCTCGAAGGTAAGTTCGACGACCGGGCGCGGCTGGCCGAACGCCAGCGACAGGCATCCGGCGCAGGCTACGGCTCCTTGTGATCTTGGCCTTACGCCGCGCGGAGGTGTTTTCCCATGCCGACGATCCCTGTCTCGCCTGCCATGAATGACGCTCGATGCAGCTCAGCGAAAGAAGCTTTTTTATCGACGATGATCGCTAGCCAGGCCGAATGGCTCTGTCCGTTAGCCCACGTGATGACGCCACTGGTATCGAACTCGATCACCGCTTGCGAGCGGCAGATGGCTTACCAAGGTACCCGGCATCAACCGTCGCTCGGTGCGTGGTTGGCGGGGCTAACTAAGCGGAGACATGGTAGGCATCGCTAAGGTCTACCGTTGACGCTTGCCGACGGTCAGCCCCTTCTTCGGCATCAGATGGGTTGAGCGGGAAAGACATGCTCGTCCCATCACATCCTGCACGAGCCATTTCGCCGACCGGACAGGATGAACGCCCGCTGTCTATCTCTTTCAGCTAACAGCGACGTGGTACCTGCATAACAGCAGTGCAAATACGGGCAGAGGTAAGAACTATGGACGTAAACCGGCGCGACCTGATCCTGGGAGCCGGAGGCCTGCTCTGCCTGCCCGCCATCGTTCACGCACAACTCGGAGCCAGTGAAGGCCAGGGTGGCGAGCTGGTTCCGCTGTGGCCAGGGCGGCCGCCAGGCGGTGGAGGTCCAAGCGGCGCGGTACAGGTCAGCGCAAAGGGCGCCATGACCAACATCGCAATTCCTGCTCTTGAGGTCTATCG
The DNA here is from genome assembly GCA_964245645.1 of uncultured Novosphingobium sp. Classification (GTDB taxonomy): domain Bacteria; phylum Pseudomonadota; class Alphaproteobacteria; order Sphingomonadales; family Sphingomonadaceae; genus Novosphingobium. The sequence continues at coordinate 15,562 of CAXTOI010000024.1, forward strand.
GCCGCAACGCCCGAACGGCATGGCGGTGCTGGTGGCGGCCGGCGGAGGCTACAAGCGAGTCGAGATGGGGAGCGAAGCGCGTCCGGCGGCCCACTGGCTCGCTGCGCACGGGATCACCGCATTCGTGCTGCGTTATCGCTTGCCAGGCGAGGGTTGGCAGGACGGTCCGCTAGCGCCGCTCCAGGACGCGCAACGGGCCCTGCGTATCATCGCTGAACGGCGTACCATTGATCCCAGTCGCATCGGCGTGCTCGGTTTCTCGGCGGGGGGACACCTTCTCGGGCTCGCCGCGACGCGTTCGGGGTTTGCCTCCTACCGACCGATGGACGCGCTCGACACCGCGCCAGCTCGGCCCGTAAAGGCCGCGCTGATCTACCCGGTCGTCACGCTGCTTCCACCCTATAATCACACATCAACTTGCGTCGAACTGGTGGGGCACCACCCGACAATGGCGAAAAGCGCGGTATGGTCGGTAGAGAGGCATGTGCGTGAACATTGTCCGCCGCTATTCCTGGTGCAGGCGCAGGACGATCCGATCTCAAACATCGCGAACACCGCCATCCTCGAACGCGCGGCTCGGCAGGCGGGCGTTCCTGTCGAACGACATGTACTACCGAGCGGCGGTCATGGCTTCGGCATGGGGCAACCCGGCACGCCGACCGCCGAATGGCCGCGGTGGTATCAGGCATGGCTCGGCGCGGCCTGAGACGGACAGCACATAGCGCCGCTCTTTGCGCATGATCGCCTCTCGATCAATCAACGGCAATCGAGACGGCCAGGGCATTTTTGGCATCGATCCCAATCGGAGAACCGGCCGGCGTTCTCGATCGCTGTTCATTTTGGGAAGGCCGGATCGCACTGAGCGATCCGGCTTATGAAGTCCGCTACGCGGCCTATGCAGCAAGCGTAACAGCATCCGCGCCGGCGGGGATGCGAAGCGGTGAGTACGCGTCGGTCACAGCTTGCCAGACCGCTTTCGTCACATCGCTCGCCGTGGTGACTTCGACGGGTAGCTGGGGCGCTGCGGAGAATACTTGCCTGGCCCACGCAGCATAGGCTTCGGGAATGCCGTTTTGAACATCGCTCGTGATGGATGAGCAGGACCGGGTCGGTGTTTCGAGGAATGTTTGCGAGCTGGTGACCGGCATCGGCATTCTCACCCAACTCAAACCGGCGAGGCTTGGTCAAGGCCGTGCTGCTTCAGAACTGGATACATCTCCCGTCGCGTCAGAAAGCGCAGCAAGGCGCGGGCATCGTCGGGGTGCTTGCTGTGACGTGCGACGGCCGCGCTCACCGGCGTTACGAACTCGACGTCGTCGGGCAGCTTGCCGATCACCTCGATCCCCTCGGTCGGAAGGAGCTCGGAGATCGCCTGGAAACCGTATTGGTTTTCGCCCTTGGCAACGGTTTCGGCCACGGGCGTCACGCCGGGCACCT
>CAXTOI010000025.1:0-16462 GCA_964245645.1 uncultured Novosphingobium sp.
AGGTGGCCCCCCATTGCGTGCCGATCCCGGTCCCCGGTTCCGAGCCGATTGACAAGCTTGACGCGCCGGTATTCGGGCACCATCGGGGATTCTATGCGGTGACGCTCGAAGGCGCCGCGCGCTATGCCGATTACTCGACGGTGGGCGGCGTCTGGACTTATAAATACGGGGGCACCTATGCCCCGACCCCGGACTTGCGTTTCCGCGCGATTTACGCCCGCGCGGTACGTGCGCCTAACCTCAACGAGCTGTACTCGCCCAAGGCGAATACCGCGCAGAACATAGTTGACCCCTGCGACCAGGGACAAGGTCTTGGCGGCGCGGCGCTGATTGCCCTGCCGGCCGGATGCGCGGCGATTCCGGGGATCGCCAGCTATGTCGCGGCGCACGGGAGCTTCGCCTATTCACTGCAGCAGGTTCAGACGATTTTCGGCTTTGCCGGCGGTAACCCCAACCTGCAGCCGGAAGCGACCAACACATTCACTGCCGGCGCCACCTTCACGCCGCGGTTCATCCGCAACTTCGTGCTGACCGCCGACTATTACACGATCAAGGTGAAGAACGCGATCACCTCGGGCATCGATCCGCAAACCTCGGTGACTGATTGCTTCGATACCGCGAATCCCGGCTATTGCGGCTTCGTGCATCGCAATGCGAACGGCTTCGTTACCGAGGTAGACCAGCTCAACGCCAATGCTTCGTCCTACCTTGTTTCGGGTATCGACGTTCAGGCACTTTATTCATTTCGCCCGCACTGGTTCAATCCGGTCGAAAAGATTAACCTAGACTTCTTCTATAACCACAAGTTCAAGCAGCAGCAGACGCCGTTCGGGGGTGGTCAAGTCTCCAACGAACTCGGAACCGCCGACCTGGATGCAGGCCAGCAGCTCGGTACCGGCTTCAAGGATCAATTCACCTTCAATGCGAATTACAGCACTGGTCCGATCACGCTGCATTACCGCCTGAAGTATCTGGGCCCGGTCAGCGCGTTCTTCGGGGCGACCCCGATCCCAATTCCGGCATACTGGTACCACGATCTTCAGCTGAGATTCGACGTTCAGAAGCGTTTCGAATTCTATGTGGGCGTCAACAACGTCACCGACAAGCAGCCGCCGTTCATCGTCGGCGGCGGCAGCCAGTTTCCAGGCACCAACACCGTGGCCGATACATACGACCTGCTGGGCCGGATGCTCTATGCAGGCGCAACGGTTATGTTCTGACCGTTAGTTTATGTAATTGAAAGGCTACTCGGCACCCATGCCGGGCAGCCTTTTCATTCTGTACGACCAGCTAATCCGGTTTGCGTAGCTGGTGAGCAAGGGATCCGCGCCGATCGCCTTTGCGATCCGAGCAAATTGTCGCGATCGCCGGGTTTTGTAGCCGCCATTTTGGCACATAGCCATTTTCGGCCCGAGTCGGCGGGATTGTCTAACAACCTCACGGTATTAAATCCGCAGAAGCTGGCGCACCTACAATCGCGTACCCACTTCAGTTCTGGGTTGTGGCAAATACGGCCTTAGCAGAAACATGTTGCTCAGCGGAGAGCTTAACACTCTGTCGAGATTTCCCTAACCACCTCACTTGCTCAACGGTCGATTTGTCGCTCTGCTTCATAAGGATGGCGGTGCCGAAGTTTCAGCCACGACCAACGCTTGTCGCCCAGGAGATTGGTTGGTAATGTTTGCCCAACAACAGTCACCCCGCCGAGTCTATGTCGGTTTCATGGTTGTTCACGGCGGAATCTGTAGTTACCTCGTGAGACGCGGAGCGCCTTGGCAATGGCCTTGTTTATGGCGTCGAGATCGCATTTTTCCGGTTGGAACTTGCGCCCGACCCAGCGCCGGATTGCCTTGTGCTGCTCGTGATCGGGATCGAGCCATACTTCAAGGAAATCGGCGTAGCCCCCAGGTCCGCCGACGTCTTCAGGAGGCGCCGCGCGAGAGCCTGCAATGCACCGTGGATAAATGACGCCCTCCTCACGCGGGAGCCGTTCCAAACGAAGCAGGTGGCGCCAGTTATCACCGAAGTCATACTCATAGAGGATCGCGATAGGCGGTTCCTCAGGGTCGTAGGGAAAGACGAAATCGAGCATACGCAGTTCGGTCGCTTCGAAGATGCGATTGTCGAACAGGCCGTCCTTGTCGAACTCCGGGGCACCATAGATGATGCCGCCAATGTTGAACCGGTGCAGATGGCTGTCGGTCCAGCCAAAGGCGGCCTGGAGTACTTCGTGAAGCTGGGCAACGTTGAGCGCCATCACCAGGTCGAGGGTACGGGTGATCTTCGGCTCGATGCCGAGGATATGGACCTTGGCGCGCACGATGAAGCTGTCGTGACCAAATGGATCAAGCATGCCGTGTAGTATGCCGCGCGTGATTGCCCCGGACAACCGCTGTTCGTGTCAGTAGCATCTCGACGAGGGGCGCGGCAGTGCGCTTGAGGTAATTCTCTGCGTCGAATTCGAGAATAAGCACGCGGAGTGTGGGGCTGATTGTGGGGCTCACGAGCTGAAAATTATTTTTACAGCTAATATTATATAGTTATAATCGCTAAAAGATCCCTCCCGCTCCACAGGCGTCCGCAGAAGTCCACAGAACAGCACCGAGCAGGCGTCTCGAATGGTCCGTAAGCGCAAAAATCGTTCGGGAATTCGTCCATCTGCGCCGCGCCCAATAATCGTCATTAGCCATTCGAATTCGACCGACTCAATCGAACAGAATGGACTCGGAACAGGTTTGGGGACGCGCCGTCGCGAGTGGTCGCCGATCTCCTTCGATGGGCGTTCGACCAAAACCAAGGGGCCGGCAATTCAGTTGAAAGCAGGTTAGCCCAAACCTGCGCCAGTTCCCTGAAACATTCCGTCCTGTTAAGGTAGCGATGGTCGAGGAAAAACTCACGTGGAGGCGTCGTATTTGGTCCCCGTAGGGCACGCTCCGAGATGCCCTCCTGGTTGCCACCCCTTGAACTATATCCCTATGATTCCGTTGTTGAAGCCCGGTCGCCATTCGTGACAAGCCATTCGCTTTTCTCAAATGCGCACCTCAGTACCGATTTCGACAACTTGTACGGAGGGGATGCCGAAAGAGCTGCCGGTAGGCGACGTGTTGCGGTGCATCGAGACGAACAGCCGCTCTCGCCACGGTGCCATGCCGGGGATCTTTGGATCGGCGATCACCGTCTCACGGCCAAGATAGTAGCTGACATCGTCAAGTTCGCCCACGTCGGCCAATTCCGCGATCGCCAGGGCCCCCGGAATGTCGAGCGCTTCCATGAAGCCATAGTGGAGTTCAACGCGATCGACACCATCGCCGATCGGCGTCACCTTTGCTCGCGCATCATCGGCGACTTGGGGCTTTTCGACCGTCGTTACCGACATCAGGATCACGCGCTTCTGCAGCGAACGGTTGTGGCGGATGTGTTCAGTAAGCGACAGCGGAATGCCCGCGGGTGCTGCGCTGAGAAAAGCGCCGGTGCCTTTTGTTCGGCACGGCGCCGCCTCGTCAAGCCGTGCCATGAATGCCGTTTCATCTTCGCGCAGATGAGCGCGGGCGTGTTCGACGAGCAATACGCCTTGCCGCCAGGTGAGCATTAGAAAGGCGATCAGGCCAGCGATCACCAGCGGAAACCAGCCGCCCTGTAAAAGCTTCAGCGAGTTTGCGGCGAAGAACACGCAGTCAAGCAGGAAAAAGCCGCCATTAACCAGTATCACGAGCGCAAGATTGTATCCCCACTGCCGCGCGATCAGCGCAGCAAGGAAAGTCGAAATCGCCATCAGCGCCGACACCGCAACGCCATAGGCGCCGGCAAGCGCATCGGACGAGCGGAAGATCAGCACTGCGGCCAGCGTTGCCGCTGCGAGCAGCCAGTTGGCGAGCGGCAGATACACCTGCCCCTCCTGATCTGCGGCGGTGTGGAGGACGCTGAGGCGCGGGAGGAAACCCAATTGGATCGACTGCTGAGTTAGCGAGAACACGCCGGAAATGATTGCCTGGCTGGCAATTACCGTCGCGGCGGTCGCAAAGACGACCAGCGGGTAATGCGCCCATGTCGGCGCGAGCGCGTAGAACGAATTGTTCAAGTTTGCCGGCTGAACCGTCACTAGCGCTGCCTGTCCCAGATAATTCAACGCCAGCGCCGGCAGCGCGATCGCGAACCAGGCGAGCCGGATCGGCAAGCGCCCGAAATGCCCCATGTCGGCATACATCGCCTCGCCGCCGGTGACCCCGAGGAACACCGCGCCCAGCACCGCGAAACTTACCGCCAGCGGCGCATGTAGCAAAAAGGCGGCGGCATGCGCAGGATCGAGCGCGCCAAGTACCTGCGGCGCCTTGGCGATGGCGGCGATACCCAACACCGCGATGGCGGCAAACCAAACCAGCATGATCGGGCCAAAGACGCGGCCGATCACGCCCGTCCCGCGCGCCTGGACGATGAACAGCGCAATGAGAATACCGATCGTGATCGGCAGCACCGCCGGCGCCAGCGACGGCGCATCCGACTTCAGCCCTTCGACCGCACTCAGCACCGAGATTGCCGGGGTGATTGCGCCGTCGCCATACAGCAGCGACGCACCGACCAAGCCGAGCACGAGCAGCGCTGCCTGCCGGCTACCTGGCGCGGCGTGACGCGTACCAAGCAGCGCCAGCATCGCGACCACTCCCCCTTCGCCGCGATTGTCCGCGCGCATGATGAGCAGCGCGTATTTTATCGACACAACGAGCACCAGCGACCACAGGATCAACGAAGCAATTCCAATTGCCGCTGTGCCCGGCGCTGCGCCCACCGCCTGCACTGCAACCTTAAAGGCATAAAGCGGGCTCGTTCCGATGTCACCGTAGACGACACCCAACGCGGCCAGCGATGCAAGGGCGGCACCGCGCGTAGCCGGTTGATCCACCTGTTGGTTCATTACATTTCCTGTGTTCGGAAGTTGCACTATGCTGGCATCTACTTAACCGATCTTGCCAGGCGGCGAAGTGGCTAATTGCCAGAAGCCGACGTTGGAACCAACTAACCGACGGAAATCTAAATTCCGCATTTTTCGGTGGACTTTTCCGACGCTCCCCCTTCGAACACGCTTAGAGATGCAAAAGTTCTAAGCGCTGCTGCGGTCCACCGACCGGAATGGTCGATATGATGCATAGCCCGACTACGCAACCCACGCGCGGCCGGATTGTCTTCCTCATGACCGATCGTTCAGGCTGCCCTGACGGATATGACTGACGCGCTTGGCGATGCCGATGGGTAAGCCGTGCGCTTCCCCACAGAGGAACGCGCCAACCCGGCTATCGCTGCTTGAATCGGTGCTGCGGGCCATCGACTTGCCCTCGTGAGGGTGCGGTTAAGCGATATGCCATGCCGCTCCGCATCTGCAGACTTGCGCAAATCTGCCCGAGCGAGTGGAGAGTTTTGGCGATCATGGCAATCATCAGGCCTATGTCGCTGGCCTCGCGTCTGCAGCATGGGCGCGATGCGGGTTCTGAAACGTTGAACGACAGTCCGGCGGTGAGCCCGCTGACGCATCCGGCACGTCGCAATCAGGGGATAGAGTTTACGTGACGCCTGAGGAAAGTCTCCGCGGGAAACTCCGAAAGATCGAGGCACTCTACGCGGGCGCAGCGACGCCCGGCGAGAAAGCAGCCGCAGGCGCTGCGGCAGATCGCATCCGCCGACAATTTGAAACTGCCAGCAAGGCGGAGCCGTCCCAGGAACTCAAGTTCTCCATTCCCGATCCGTGGTCACGGCAGCTCTTTATTGCTCTCTGCCGCAGATACGGTGTTCGGCCATTCCGCTATCGCAGGATGCACCGTCAGACCGTCATGATCAAGGCGCCGGCCAGCTTCGCGCGGGACGTGCTCTGGCCGGAATTTGAGGAACTCAGCGACGCCCTCACCAGCCATCTCTTTGCGATCACCGAGAAGATCATTCGCGAAGAGGTGCATGCGGCAACGGGCGATGCCGAAGAAGTCGAGGAACCGCGGCGTTTGCGATGAGCCAGACGGCATCTTCCCCGTCAGAAGTCCTCGTCGGCCACGTCGAACGCGTGACGTTCCACAGCGACGAAAGTGGGTTCTGCGTCCTGAGGGTCAAGGCGCGGGGACATCGCGATCTGGTCACGACTGTGGGGCATGCCGCAATGATTTCTGCCGGCGAATGGATCACGGCAGCTGGCGAGTGGATCAACGACCGCAATCATGGCCTCCAGTTCAAGGCGCGGTTCCTCAAGACCTCGGAGCCTTCCTCGGTCGAGGGCATCGAAAAGTACCTCGCATCGGGCATGATCAAGGGAATTGGCCCAGTCTACGCCAAGCGCCTTGTCCGCTCATTTGGGAAAGAGGTTTTCGATATCATCGAGAGCTCCCCCGAGAAGCTGCGGAAAGTCGAGGGGATCGGGCCCAAGCGAGCCGAAAAAATCATCAAGGCCTGGGTCGACCAGAAGGTGATCCGCGAGATCATGGTGTTCCTGCATAGCCATGCGGTCGGCACGGCTCGGGCCGTGCGCATCTTCAAAACCTATGGAGCCGACGCCGTGCAGGTAATGAGCGAGAACCCTTACCGACTTGCCCGCGACATTCGCGGCATCGGTTTCAAGACCGCAGACCTGATTGCCGAGAAACTCGGCATCGAAAAGACGGCTATGGTGCGCCTCCGCGCCGGCATTAGCTACGCGCTGACCGAGGCGATGGGCCAAGGCCATTGCGGGTTGCCCGTTGAAGATCTGAAAACCCTCTCTGCTCGACTGCTCGAGGTGGAGTCGCCCCTCATCGAGAGCGCATTGGAGCTGGAACTTGCCGAGGGAACCGTGATTGCCGACACAGCGCAGGCTGCGACCTGCATCTTCCTAGCCGGGCTCTACCATGCCGAGAAAGTTATAGCCGAACGAATAGGGTTCCTGCTCACCGGGCTCCTTCCATGGAAGCCAATAGATCCCGCCTTGGCGTTGCCCTGGATCGAAAAGCGCACGGGTCTTGTTCTTGCACCAAGCCAGGCTGATGCTATCGCGCTGGCCCTGCGCTCGAAGGTAACAGTCATCACCGGCGGCCCGGGTGTCGGCAAGACCACCATCGTCAACGCGATCCTAAGGATCCTTGCCGCAAAGGGGGTCAACCTTCTGCTGTGCGCGCCGACGGGGCGGGCCGCCAAACGCATGACCGAGGCAACCGGCATGGAAGCCAGGACCATCCACCGCCTGCTTGAGTTCGATCCCAAAGGCTTTGGCTTTAAACGCGGGCCAAACCACCCGCTCGAATGCGATCTGGTCGTCGTCGATGAGACCTCCATGGTTGACGTGATGCTGATGCAGTCTTTGGTAAAAGCGATCCCCGGCGGAGCTGCCCTGCTCATTGTCGGCGATATCGACCAACTGCCCTCGGTCGGCCCAGGCCAGGTGCTGGCCGACATCATCGCCTCCGGCGCCGTGCCTGTTGTTCGCCTCACCGAGGTCTTCCGCCAGGCGGCGCAAAGCCGGATCATCACGGCCGCCCACCAGATCAACCGCGGCCTGATCCCTGATCTTGGCAGGCCGGCAGATGGAACTGATTTCTTTTTCGTGCCCGCCGCCGATCCAGAACAGGCCGCCGCGCATATCGTTGCTCTGGTAAGCAAACGCATTCCGCAGCGATTTGGCTTCGATCCGGTCCGCGAGATCCAGGTACTCTGTCCGATGAACCGCGGCGGTGTCGGCGCTCGTGCCCTCAACATCGAATTGCAGAACGCACTAAATCCTACGCCGCTCACCAAGGTCGAACGGTTTGGTTGGACGTTTGCGCCCGGCGACAAGGTCATGCAGATCGAAAACGACTACGACAAGGACGTGTTCAATGGCGACATCGGCTACGTGCTTGGCGTCAACACCGATGATGGCGAGCTCACCGTCGACTTCGATGGCCGCGAGGTCGCATACATGTTCGGTGAGCTTGACACGCTGGTCCCCGCCTACGCGGCAACGATCCACAAGAGCCAGGGATCGGAATACCCGGCGGTGGTCATTCCGATGATGACCCAGCACTACACCATGCTGCAACGAAATCTGCTCTACACCGGCGTCACGCGCGGCAGGAAGCTCGTCGTCCTGGTAGGGCAAGCCAAGGCCGTCGCGATCGCGGTCAAGAACCAGTCAGGACGGCGACGCTGGTCGAAACTTGATGAGTGGCTCCGGCCGGTTGATCGTCTGCATCCGGCGGAGGCCATCCGCGGCTCAGCGTGATCTGACAGGCTGACGTTTGTGCAAGCACCGTGGCTAGAGACGTGACGATGGCGCAGATCACAGTAATTGCGGGCGTTGAACGGCGCCGGCAGTGGAGCGATGGCGAGAGACGGGCTTTTGTGGAGGCGGCGATCGCGCCGGGTGCTTCGGTTGCGGCCATTGCGCGCGTGGGCGATGTGGCGTCGTCGTCGGTCTACCGGTGGCGCCGGGAGCTGCGCGGCAAGGCGATAGTGCCGAAGGGATTTGCTCAAGTCGCGATCCGCTGCGTGCTTTTCGGTCCACCCTGTTACTAGCTATACGCTGCGACCGACGGAAGCCGATTCATGGAAACAAAGATCAGCGTGTTCTGGGCTGAAATGATGGAACACACCAGCTACGGTGCGCCGCACTCTCATGGTGGGTTGCGGGCAACGCGATCGAGGCGGTGCGCTGGCCGGCGGAACTGTCGCGCCCATCAGCCGGGCGCAAGCACCGGCGCTGCGCGAAGCGGGGTGGTAGCGGCTTCTGGCCTTTGGCGATGTCGCCGCAAAACCTGACCATGGGCTTTTGCTCCAGCCCTGCAGCTTTATGGCGCTGGGCCAATCCGTGGGTATTAGCGGCCCAGGGCCAGTTACCAGGTCGGATACTCCGATCATTTCGCCTGCCGAGCTAAGATTGCATACCTCCCACTCTTCGGCTTTTCGCCAATAGCCGGTGACACAGCAAGCGTGCGCGCGATTTCCTTGACTTGCCGCGGTCGCCGCTGCCCTGTCATATCAGACGCTAAATGTAGGCTGCTCGCCGACACTTCGGAAAACGGAAGTCATGTGCAACCGGCTCGGGCACGCGACGTCGCGAACGCTCGCCAGTCACTTTTGACGGCCGCACCACTAAGACCGCGGGGTCAGGCAATCCCTCGCTCAGCATATCCGCCCAGATGACAGCCAGTTCTCGACGGCGGGGCATGTAAGCGGCTCGGTTGTATGCGCCCTCCACCTTTCCCGTCGGAGCATGCGCCAGCATAAGGTCGATGACCATGCGGTCATGCTCCTTGCCCCTGCGCTCGGCCCATTCGTTCATTATGGTCGAGAAGGCCGCGCGAAAACCATGGGGCACATGATGACCATGATATCCAGCGCGGTTGAGCAGGTAGGGATTCGAGCCCACGATTCCTTCACTTGTTGAACTCGATCCTTACCTATGGACACTTGAGCCCTCGGCTCTTGAAATTTTCCAGCTCAAACGGTCACCGTCCGCTGCCGGCGAATCTTCGCCGGCACCCTCGCACGACAGTTCAGGCGCTAAAAGTGCCCGAGCAACATCGGCATTGCGGGCGATGCCAAGAAGAAACGCTTCCCAGCTCTTGAAGCCGGTCGAACGAAGGTCCAGCTCCTGGCTCTTATTGTAGACACCCTCGATGCCCTTGCGCTTGTGATTGAGCATGAGCTCGGCGATGTCCCGGTCTATCTCTAGCCGGCGCGCTCTCGAACGGAAGGTCCGACGAAAATCATGGAAGTGCCAGGACGCGATCGAATGACCTGCAAGCTTCTCCATCCGTGCGTGGATTCGATCTCGCGCCTTGAACCAGCCGGATAACTGCGGCCCATCGACGCGAGGCGACGGAAATAACCAAGCACGGTTTGTTTGCGCCAAAGTTCGGCCCCAATCGCCCAAAGCCACAATGTTGGCCTCGCCATTTTTTGAGCGGTCGGCCGGCAATGTCCATATGCCGTCGACGATCTCGGTAGCAGGCGCCGCGAAAAGCTCGGTTCTGCGTGCCGCTGTCAAGAGGAGGAGAATGAACCCACGACGATACACCAGCGGCTCATCAACGAGTGCTTTAAAGAACCATTTGAGCTCTTCGTCGGCCAGGAACCGCTGATTTGCTTTAGGACCGGTATCAAACCAATTTGAGTTGAGCGCGGGCGCCGGATGGGTCACCAGCTTTATCCCGGACATTTGGCCCTCGCGGCCCGAACTCCATTTCAGGAAGCAGCTCAGTTCTCCGGCCATCTTATTGGCTCGGTCCTTAGATGTCCGAGCCTTGTCGTACACCGCGTCCCAGCAATCATCGTCGCTCAGCTCATCAAGAACGATCGATCCAAGCCGGGGGTTGATGTCGCGGGTAAAAATTGCTTCCTTGTCGCTTATAGAGCGCGGTTTGAGCTGCCGACGATCGCCCCTTAGCATCGCTTCCATGTAGAGGCCGTGCGCTTTTTCTACGATCATCGCTGTTCGAACAGCCTCAGCGCGAAGCGCGACACGAGGATCCTCTCCTCTTTCGACGGCTTCATTCAGCCCTGCGGCCCACTCGCGCGCGGCCGGGATCGTGAAGGCGGGGAAATTTCCAAGCTGTACCGAGACGATTGTGTCCGATTTCGCGACGCGGCGCCGATAGCGCCAGGCCTTGCGGCCGCGGCCTGCCACCTCGATGTAAAGACCCGGCATCAGCGGGTCGGAGCGTTTGCCCTTGCTCAGCGAATCTATGCTGGCAGGTGTGAAGCTCTGGATGCTTCCCATGGATACCTCGACATCTTCGAGGCGCATAAAGTCACAGCACAAATCTCGGCACAATATCTGTCCTACGATGGCATCATATGTCCTGAAACGACCTATGCCACCGGAGAGGGGATCGTGCGAACCTGACCAAACTCGGCGCCCTAAAGCCGCAGAAAGCGGCGGAAATGCGAAGTTTGGGCAGTGATTCGGAGTGGTAGCGGAGGAGGGACTCGAACCCCCGACACGCGGATTATGATTCCGCTGCTCTAACCAGCTGAGCTACTCCGCCACACGGCGGGGCGCAAACTGCGCCCGATGCCGGGCGCTCTTAGATGCGCGTATCCAGACGGTCAACTGCCCAGTCGTGGGATTCACGACTGGGCAGCAGGCATCAGGCAGCCTTGGTCTGCGGACCGGCGCCCAGTGCTTCCAGCAGCTTTTCCGGCGCGGTCTCGCCGTAGGGATCGTTGTCGGCGCCTTCATCGTTGATGCCTGGCTCCTCGAACCAATGGGTGATGACGTTGTCCTCAACGATCATTGCATAGCGCCAGCTGCGCTGGCCGAAACCCAGGTGGCTCTTGTCGATCAGCATGCCCATGCGCCGCGTGAAATCGCCCGAGCCATCGGGCAGCAGCTTGATATTCTTCAGCCCCAGGTTCTTGCTCCACTGGAACATGACGAACGCATCGTTGACGGACAGGCAATAGATATCGTCCAGACCGGCTGCGCGAAATGCGTCGTAGGACTGTTCGTAGCCAGGAGTCTGGAGATTGCTGCAGGTCGGGGTGAAGGCGCCGGGCAACGAGAAGATCGCCACTTTCTTGCCGGCGAATTCTTCGTGAACCTTGAAATCCTGCCAGCGAAAGGGATTGGGCCCCTCGACGGTTTCATCACGGACGCGGGTCTTGAGGGTGACGTCGGGGATGGTACGGTTGATCATGCGATGCTCCTGAGTTGATTCTCGATGTGTCTACACAACTATAATTGATCGATGAAACCGGCTAAGATGGACAGCCTGATCGCCTCAGCCTGTCGAGAGCAGGCTGCCCGACTACTCGCCAACCGCGTGCCGAATAGCGTACCAATGCGCGACATTGCGATTGTGTCCCGCCAGCGTTGTTGCGAACGCATGGCCACCAGTGCCGTCTGCAACCATATACAACGCGCTGGTCTGTGCCGGGTGCAGCACCGCCTCGATCGATGACTGGCCCGGATTGGTTATTGGCGCCTTGGGCAGCCCGGCCATGGCATAGGTATTGTAGTTGTTTAAGGCCGCAATCTCGGACTGGCGGATGCGCCGCCCCAGCGGCCGACCCTGCGTGATCGGATAAATGATCGTCGGATCCGCCTGCAGCCGCATGCCCTGGCGCAGGCGGTTCTCGTAAAGCCCGGCGACCATCGGCCGCTCGCCGGGCTTGGCGGTTTCCTTCTCGACGATCGAGGCCAGGACCAAAGCCTGAGCCGGCGTTCTGAAGGGCAGGCCCGGCGCGCGCCTGGCCCATTGCTGCGCCAGCGTCTCGGCCATCGCTGCCTGCATTCGCGCAAGCAGCGCCGCGCGCGTTTCACCACGCTTGAAGTCATAGGTCTGTGGCAGGACCGAGCCTTCCGACGGCATGGCGATCGGCCCGCTCAGCATGCTTTGCGCCAGCAGCCGGTCGCTGACCATCACCGCCGGCATGCCCTCGGGCACAGTGACGAAGCGGCGCACCGCCAGGTCGCCGGTCAGGATGGCAAAGATATCGGCCTCGCTGGCGCCGGGCGGCAACAGGAACTCGCCCGCCTTGATCGGCGCACGGCGATGAAACAGTCGTGCGCGCACCCGGAACGCGCGCGCCGAAGCGATCGCGCCGGCTTTCTGCAATTGCACCGCAACCACAGGCAGCGTCGCCCCGTCGGCAATGGTGAAATCGGTGGCATGCGCCAATGGCCCCCGCCCGTACCAGCCGTGAAATATCGACCAGACCACCAGCAGCAATGCGAGCAACGCCAGCGCGGGCAGGATGCGTCCGCGCCTCATGCTTTAGGGTGTGTCGAGATTTGAGCCGAATATCAACACACCCTAGACTTTCGTCATCACCAGGCTGGCATTGGTGCCGCCGAACCCGAAGCTGTTGTTCAGCACCGCGCGCACTTCGCGTTTTTTCGCAACATGCGGCACCAGATCGACGCCGATGCAGCTCTCGCTGGGATTATCCAGGTTCAGCGTCGGCGGCACGATCTGGTCGCGTAGCGCCAGGATGCAGAAGATCGCTTCGACCGCGCCGGCGCCGCCGAGCAGATGGCCGATCGCGCTTTTGGTGCTGCTCATCGACACGCTGCCGATCGCATCGCCGAACAAGCGGCGCACCGCACCCAGCTCCAGCTCGTCGCCCATCGGCGTCGAGGTGCCATGGGCATTGATGTAATCGATATCGGCCGGCTCCAGCCCGGCCTTCTTCAGCGCCATCTGCATCGAGCGGAATGCACCCGACCCCTGGGGATGCGGCGCGGTGACGTGATAGGCATCGCCGGACAAGCCGTAGCCGATCACTTCGGCATAGATCCTGGCGCCCCGCGCCTTGGCATGCTCGTACTCCTCAAGCACCACAACGCCCGCGCCTTCGCCCATGACGAAGCCGTCGCGGCCTTGGTCGTAGGGTCGGCTGGCCTTTTCCGGATCGTCGTTAAAGCCCGTAGATAGCGCCCGTGCCTGTGCGAAACCGGCGATGCCGATCGGGCAAATCGTGCCTTCGGCACCGCCGGCCAGCATGATATCGGCATCATCGTCACGGATCATTCGGGCCGCATCGCCGATCGAATGCGCGCCCGTCGAGCACGCAGTGACCACGGCATGGTTTGGGCCCATCAAGCCATATTTGATCGATACCTGACCCGAGATCAAATTAATCAGCCGGCCATGGACGAAGTGCGGCGAAACCCGCGACGGACCTTTGGCGGCCAGCACCAGCGATTCGCTTTCGATCCCCGGCAGGCCGCCGATGCCCGAACCGATCGAACAACCGGCGCGAAACCGCAATTCATCGGGCATGTCGAGCAGCCCGGCATCCTCGATCGCCTGCCCGGCAGCATCGATGCCATAGATGATAAACGGATCGACCTGGCGCTGTACCTTGTGATCGACGCGCTTGTTGGGGTCGAACCCATAGGCGTGGTCGGCCGGCTTCACTTCGCAGGCGATCCGGCATTTCTGATCGGAAGCATCGAAGCGCGTGATCGGCCCCGCGCCCGATTTGCTGGCGAGGATATTGGCCCAGACGGTCTCGACATCGCTGCCCAGCGGCGTGACAAGTCCCAGTCCGGTTACAACCACACGGCGCATTTCACTCAACTCCGAAATCGATCAACAGGCCCAGCCCGCTGCACTGCGGGTGAGCCTGTTGCTAGTCCAATGCGCACGCCATCCGAATTACCATGAAAGCCAAGGCCAACCCGCCGTGATCTCAGCCCTTGTGCTCGTCGATATATTTGATTGCATCGGAAACCGTGGCGATCTTTTCCGCGGCGTCGTCGGGGATCTCAACGCCGAACTCTTCCTCGAACGCCATCACCAATTCGACGATATCCAGGCTGTCTGCACCCAGATCGTCGATGAAGCTGGCATCCTCGGTAACCTTGTCGGCTTCGACGCCGAGATGTTCGACTACAATCTTCTTAACGCGATCTGCGGTGTCGCTCATGGAAATCCCCTCAAGTGAATGGCGGATGAAAATTCGGTTTTCGCCGTAATGCGCAGGTGCGGCTATGGCAAGCGGTTCGCAAGTAGCAATACGCTCAAACGCCCGGCACGCGTGTCTCAATTTGTCTTTTGCGGCTCGACGACCCGGATACTCAGTTCGCGCAACTGCCGGGACTCGGCCGGTGACGGCGCCCCCATCAACAGGTCCTCGGCGCGCTGGTTCATGGGAAACAGCGTGATCTCGCGCAGGTTCTGCGCGCCGCACAGCAGCATGACGATGCGATCGACCCCGGCGGCCATCCCGCCATGCGGCGGCGCGCCATATTGAAATGCGCGGTAAAGCCCGCCGAAGCGCTCCTCGACATCCGCCTGCGACAGCCCGACCCGTTCGAATGCCTTGACCATCAATTCGGGCGACTGGTTGCGGATCGAACCCGAGGCGATCTCATAGCCGTTGCAAACGAGATCGTACTGGTAGGCGTTGATCGTCAGCGGGTCCTGCGTTTCCAGCGCTTCCAGCCCACCTTGCGGCATCGAGAAGGGATTGTGCGCAAATTCAACCTGTCTGGCATCCTCGTCCCATTCGTAAAACGGGAAGTCGATGATCCACGCCAGGGCAAAGCTGTTCTGATCGATCAGGCCGAGTTGCTCGGCAATGCGAGTGCGGGCCACCCCGGCCAGCCTGGCCGCCTGCGCAGCCTTGCCCGCCGCGAAGAACAGGCCATCATCGGGCCCCAGCCCCAGTTCGGCGTAGATTTCCGCCATGCGCTCGGGGCCATGGTTCTTGGCGATGGGCCCACCGAACTCGCCGGCCTTGCGCGTGACATAGCCGAGCCCGGCATGGCCTTCGCTGCGCGCCCAGTCGTTCATGTCATCAAAAAATCTGCGGCTCTTGTCGGCGGTCTGAGGTGCGGGAGTCGCGCGAACTACGCCACCGCTCCCGACGATCTTCTCGAACAGGCCAAAGCCGCTCTGCGTGAAATGCGCCGAGACATCGCTGATCTCCAGCGGGTTGCGCAGATCTGGCTTGTCGGTGCCAAATCTCAGCAGCGAATCGGCATGCGCGATGCGCCGAAAGCGACCCGCGGGGGTAACCGTCCTGCCCTCGGCAAAAGCCTCAAAGATGCCGGCGATCACCGGCTCCATCGTCTCCCAGACTTCTTCCTGGGTCACGAAGCTCATTTCCAGGTCGAGCTGGTAGAACTCGCCCGGCAGCCGGTCGGCGCGCGGGTCTTCGTCGCGGAAACACGGCGCGATCTGGAAATAGCGGTCGAAACCGGCCACCATCAGCAGCTGCTTGTACTGCTGCGGCGCCTGCGGCAGCGCGTAGAACTTGCCGGCGTGGATACGGCTGGGCACCAGAAAATCGCGCGCGCCCTCGGGGCTGCTGGCGGTCAGGATCGGGGTCGAATATTCAGTGAATCCGCTGGCCTCCATCCGCTTGCGCATGTCGGAGATGATCCTGGTGCGCTTGACGATGTTGGCGTGCAGCGTCTCGCGGCGCAGATCGAGAAAGCGATAGCGCAGGCGGATGTCCTCGGGGTATTCCTGCTCGCCCGCGACCGGCATCGGCAGTTCCTCGGCGCGGCTCAGCACGGTGGCGCCCCGCGCGTAGACCTCGATCGCCCCGGTCGGCAGATGCGGGTTGATCGTTCCCTCGGCCCGCGCCTTCGCCAGGCCATCGATGGTCACCACGCTTTCCACGCGGAGCCCGTCCAGGATCGCCAGCGCCGCGCTGTCACTGTCGGCGACGATCTGGGTGATGCCGTAATGATCGCGCAGATCGACGAACAGCACGCCGCCATGATCGCGCTTGCGATGCACCCAGCCCGACAGCCGCACCGTCTGACCGACCTGCGCAGACGTCAACGCGCCGCAAGTATGCGTGCGATAGCTATGGATTCGCGACATCGAAACTCTTTCCAATCGGCCTGCATTAGGGCAGGGAAGCCGGGTGTGTTGAGATTTGGCTCACGCCGGAGCGAGGAAGCGAAGCTGAACTGTGTTCAATGGCTGATTTCGAGAACCGGAGCGCAGCGGCCTTATTGGCCGTGAGCACCGGAAGCGCAGAAAGCGGCCGTTCGCAGCCCGGCATGGGCCAA
>CAXTOI010000026.1:0-16197 GCA_964245645.1 uncultured Novosphingobium sp.
CCTATCTCGAGGACTGCGAGGCGCGAAAGTTGAAGCCGGCCTCGGTCAACCGCCGCATTGCCTCCTTGGCCGTCGCCCATGGCCTGCTCGGTGTGCCGAGCCCGACGCGTGCCGTGGTGGTGCGCGATGCCATGCGGGGGTTCCGGCGCCGGGTCGATGTCACTCAGCGGCAAGCGGGGGCACTGCGGTTTGGTGAAGGAATAGGTATCGAACCCGCCAAAGGGTTCACGCTCAGCGCGCTGCTGCAAGCCTGTGACTCCACTTTGCCGGGATTGCGCGATGCGGCCCTGCTCTCGCTCGCCTATGATACCGGGCTGCGGGTTTCCGAACTGGTACAAGTTGCGGTCAAGCATATTGCCGCTGAAGCCGCCGGCTCGGCGGTGCTGACCGTGCCGAACTCCAAAACCGATCAGGAGGGGCAGGGGGCTTATGCCTGGCTTTCGCCCGACACCATGCGGCGGGTAACGGCTTGGCTGCACGGGGCTGGCATTGCGCTGGGACCGGTGTTTCGTCGGATCGGCATCGTGCGCACCAAGGCGCGCGGCGCGCAGCCCATCACCGCGCCGCCGGCTCCGCCCGGTTATAACTGGCGCCTGCCGGCTACGGTGAAGCCGCGTGCGCCGTCCCAACCTGTCCTTGCCTCCAGCACCTACATCATCGGTGAAAATGCACTGACGCCGGCAGCGGTGCGCTTGATCATCAAGCGTAGCGCGCGCCGCGCCGCCGACGATCACCTCGTCAACCTGGTCGGCAAAGAGCTGGATGTGGCGCTCGCGGCGTTGAGCACGCATTCGCTGCGCGTGGGTCTCACGCAGGACCTCTTCGCGAGCGGGGAAGATTCGGGACCGATCGCGCAGGCGCTGCGCTGGACCTCGACGTCGACCGCACTTCGCTACGGACGCAAGTTGGCGCCCGCGTCTAATGCTACGGCAAGAATGTTACGAAAGGTGAGAGGATAATCGGCTGGTCTCCAAGCTCGTCGCCGTCACCGTCGAGGCCGTTGCCGTTCAGGACAATGGGAGCGGGGTTTTGGAAATCGGTCGATCGAAGACGGACCAAGAGGGGCAGGGGGCTTTTGCGTGGCTTTCCCCCAACACGATGCGCCGCATTGCCGTCTGGAGAGAGGCAGCGGCGATCCGATCGGGGGCCCTGTTTCCGAGAATTGGAATCGTCCGCCAGAAGGCGAGGGCGGCTCGGCGCGCGCTTGCTGTCAGCGATCTCGCCTACAATGCGAGGTTGGACCTGGAGCAGATGGCAGCGCAGCCGCCGCGGCATGCCACAACGACCTATACCGTGGGGACTGGTGCGCTTACGCCCACGGCGGTTCGCGCGATCCTGAAGAAGCGCGCGCTTGCCACAGCCGATCAGGGCTTGGTCAGCCTGTTCGGCGATGATCTCCAGCGCGCCCTCGACGCCATCAGCACGCATTCGCTTCGTGTCGGCCTGACCCAGGACTTATTTGGCAATGGCGAGGATGCCGGGCCTATTGCCCAGGCGCTGCGCTGGTCGTCGATGGGGACCGCGCTGCGCTACGGTCGTCGGTTATCGCCTAACTCCAACGCCGCAGCTCGGATCCTAGGAGACCTGTGCGCGGGTGGTTGTAGAGCGCTGGAACTGAACTGTTTTTCCATTGCGGAATGGGCATTGGCCTGCGCTGCCACCGCTCTGGTCAGAGCGGTGGCAGCGTTCATAGCTTGATTTCGAGAATGTTCATGGTGCGTTTAAGGTTGTAGGCGATAGCGGTGAGGTGGACCTGGACGGCGGCTTTGGCGAGACCTCACCATCGCATTTGGCGCAGGCCATAGCAGCGCTTCCATGTCCCGAAAATCTTCTCAATCGGCCCCGAACCCTATGGATCGGCTGGTTCCATTCGTTGAGCTTGCGCAGCGTTTCCTGTTCGTGGGTCGTGCGGCTGAGCGGAACAGGAAAGTGTCGTAAGGGCATTATTTCTTTTCAAAAGTCCCATTCGGAACTAGGTTGGCGTAGCGGTCTGAGGCCGCCGTTTGCGACGGCGTCGGGCACGGTGAAGTCGTAGCTCCCGAGGAAATTGATGTGGCGCCAGGATATCGGCGAGAGTCGAGCGATATCGGCGGGCAGCGGTGGCGCCCCGGCCTCGCTGAGTTGGCGCACGGTTTCCTGCATGTAGACAGCGTTCCAGTGGACGATGGAGTTGAGGGCGAGACCGAGGACCCCGAGCTGCTCCTCTTGGCCTTTACGCAAAGGGCTTCTGATTTCGCCCCGATCGCCGTGATGGACGCGCCGACCGAGCTTGTGGCGCAATTCCTGCCGGTTGAGCTGAAACAAGATCCGTCGGCGGAACGGTCGGTCGTCGATGTATCGCAGGATGTGCAGCGTCTTGATGATGCGCCCCAGTTCAGACAGGGCCTTGGCCAGGGTCGTTGGGCGGTCTTTGACCTGCAGCATTCGCATGACGCCTGCGGCCTTGAGGTGGCCAAGCTTCAGCGATCCGGCCAAACGGATCAGGTCGGACCAGTTTTCCCTAATGAGATTGATTTTGATCCTGCCCCAGGCAATCTCATTGAATTGTCCGTAGCTCGCCCGGCGGTCGATGCGCCACAGCTTCGCGCCGCCGATGTCCGCCAGACGGGGGCTGAACCGGTAGCCCAGGAGCCAGAACAGGCCGAAAATGGCGTCGGAATAGGCGGCGGTGTCGGTCATGATCTCCAGAGGTTCGAGCTCGGTTTCCTGCTCCAAAAGGAGAGCCAGGACGACCAGGCTGTCGCGCAAGGTGCCGGGGATGACCGCTCCGGCCAGCCCGCTGAACTGATTGGAAATCATGTTGTACCAAGTGACGCCGCGCTCCTGGCCATAGTATTTGGGATTGGGGCCGGCATGTATGGCGCTCGACGGAGCGACAAACCGCATTCCGTCCGCGCTGGCCACCTCGCCGGCGCCCCAGTGGCGGACGATTTCCAGGCGATTGTGGGCGGCAACGATCGCGGCGTTCGCCGCAGCTATGGTCTCAGGCCGAATGAAATTCTGACTGACCCAAGACAGCCGGTCGCGACGCAGAGCCGCAATTTCCGGGCGCACAACTGGCTCAAGACCGATGTTGCAGGCGCTGCCGACCAGGGTTGCGCACAGGCTTATCTCGAAGTGCTCGACGGTGGCCTGACGCTCGCTCAGATGGGTAAAGGACTTGGCGAATCCGGTTCGCGCCATGACTTCAAGAAAGATGTCGGGCATCCCCGCCTTCGGCATGCGCGTTTGGACGGCGCCGCGCAGCGCACGAAGGCTCTCGGATTCATCAAGCTTGTCGAGGGGCGTGACCACAATCCCGGTCTTGTCGGCGACCGTCTCGAAACGCAGGTCAGGATTGTCGCCGGCGCGCGCGACGACATGTCGATATGCATCGTCGAGAAGGCGGGAGAGACCGTCAATCTCAGTGTCGGCTTCCAGAGATCGGCCCAGGGCGCGTGCCACCATCAACCTGGAATTATGCCAGGATTCGCCCTCGAGCATCCCGCGCCGGGGATCCCCGTATCGAATGCCGGGCTTGGCGAACACATCGCGACGCTTGATCGCCAGACGCCATGCATCGATGATCGCGAAGACGTAGGCTTTCGGGTCCCGCACTCTGCCTTCATGATCCAGGGCATGTTGCCTCCACGCCGTTGGGATCGCGGCGGTCGGGGCGCCGCGCATCTTGGCGAGAGACGACCAATCGTCCACACCTTTGAGGTAGCTGATCGCGGCCTTGACGTTTTTGCCGCCTGGGGCGGAGTCGGTCTCGACGCGGGTGATGATTTCGAAGAACAATTTCCGGGCGCCCCGCCATTTTCTCCGCAGTTGGTCGTAGGGCTTGGTTTCTGCAGGTTTGGCGATCGCCTCCACCTTGGACATGGCGGCCTCGATGTCGGGACGGGGCAACCGCTCGAAGAGCACATCTCGCCATTCATTGAGGGGCAGGGCGTCGTCGGTCAAAACCAACACACCCATCGCGTGGAGCAGCATCGCTGCGCCATCGAGATCGCGCAGACTGCGCAGACGGTTCTGTTTGTCGGCGGCTTCAGCCCCCTTCACCAAGTCGGCGAGCAGAGCCTCGGCCAGCTCGGCGGCATCGTCCTGGGCCGCCGCTTCGAGCGTATGGAAGAGCGCGGCTACGGTAGCGGTTCGACGGGGCTCCTGAAGGGCCGCAATGGCCGAAGGCTTGCTGACACGCGCCACTCGCGCGAGGCGCTCGAGGGTTGTGGCGGGAACACCCCGCGGTGGCGCCGGCCGCAGATTGAACGCCCGGACCGCATCGAGACGGTCAAGGTGACGGAAGAGCTCGGTCGGCATCCGCTTGGTGGGAACGGTCCGCAGCGTGTCCAATGCGGCGAACGCGGAAGTGTCGCCATCGTCAAACAGGGCGGCGATGCGAGTGCGCTGGTCGTCGCTCAAGCTGGCGACCAGATGGCGCCAGAGCCTGGTCCGCGCACGATCGCGGATTCTGCCGACCAATCGCTCGACGACCGTGACGCCCGGCAGCAGCACCTTGTTGGCGATCAGCCAGGCCGCAGCTCGATCAATCAGGGGACCGGGCCGGTCGTCGCCGCTCCAACAAAGGGCGTAGAGCCATCGGGTCAGCCGGAAACGCGCCACCGCGTTGTCGCCAAAGTCCGTGAAGCCGCAGTGCGTCCGGATGAGCGCGAGGTGCCGAATGCGCCGGCTTCCCGCAAAATAGGCATCCACATCCGTGCCGGATTCAAGAGCGAGTTGTTCGATCACAGCCGCCAGGACCGACGCTGGGATTTCGCCGGAGGAGACTGGAAATGCGCCCAGAAATCGGGCGCTGGTCAGCATCACCGCAAAGCCGAGCCGATTGTGGTCTCCGCGCAGAGTTCCAATGAGGTCGCGATCGGTTTGGTCCAGATGGAAATATCGCGCGAGTTGGTCGACAGACGGTTCGCCGTCGAAGCGGGCAAAGCTCTGACGCTGTGCGTCAGTGAGGTGACGGGTGGGCATACCGTGCGAAACTTCCAACTTTTGCGAAGGGGACGGCCCATACCGATTAGCAAGGCAAATTTCTTCGCAAAACATATGTGCGAAATAAAGGCGTTTTGCAGTAACTTTCGCACAGTGGTCGGAGCCGCCGCATGAAGCTCGGTTACGCGCGCGTCTCCACCGAGGATCAAAACCTGGAAATCCAATGTGGCCGGCTCTCAGGGGCTGGCTGTGAAATGATGTTCGAGGAGATAATATCCGGAGCCGCGCGCGGCCGGCCGGAGCTCGAAAAGCTCATCGGCCACCTGCGCAAAAACGATGTTCTGGTGGTGACGCGCCTCGATCGTTTGGCGCGATCCACCATCGAACTCTTGCACATCGCGGAACGTATCAAGGAAAAGCAGGCAGGATTACAATCGCTTGATGAACCTTGGGCCGATACCACGTCCCCGTCTGGCGTGATGATCATGACCGTATTCGCCGGGATCGCCCAGTTCGAGCGGTCTCTAATATTGAGCCGAACCGACGAGGGTCGAAAGGCGGCTATGGTGCGCGGCGTGACCTTCGGACGCCCAAAGAAAATGCGACCCGATCAGGCCGAGCTTGCTCGCCAACTTGTTCTGGAGGGCAAATCAATCAGCTCCGTCGCCAGGACCTTCAATGTTCACCCGGCCACTATCTATCGCTGCATTGAGCCAAACGGCTCCCTATGACACTTTTCTGTTCCGCTCAGCCGCACGACCCTCGTCCTGATTGCATCGCCAGCATCGGCGATCTGGATCATCTTTGCGGCCGCAATCGTGACGTTGGCAGTCCTGGGAGCGGCCGGTGCCCGGACGGGTGGAGCCCAGATGCTTCCTGGAATCTTGCGGGTAACGGTGTGGGGTACGTTGGCGATGGCGGTGACGGCGGGCATCGGCCATCTATTTCACGTCAGCGTTTCTTGAATGGGATTTGGAAGCACCGCTTTTGGCGTTACGCGAGGGGGGTTTCAGTGGCCGCAGGGGATAAATCGAATGTCCAACCGGGCTTTCGTGCTTGGTTTGGTCATCGCATCGCTACCTGGCTGTGTGGGTCGTCCGCCGCTGACCAACGCCGCGCAGTCGCCGCGATTTGATGCACTGAACTTCTTTCAGGGCCGAACGGAGGGTGTTGGCCAGCTAAGGAAACTGTTTTCGAAACCAGAGCTTGCGGTCGTACATGGAACCGGCCGGCTGCAAGATGGTATGCTGGTTCTCGACCAAAGTGTCCAACAGGGGCGGAAGCCCATCGCTCACCGGCAATGGCGCATTCACCAGGTGGCGACGGGTCGTTATGCCGGGACGCTGAGCGATGCTGCGGGAGGCATCACTGGCAAGGTTACCGGGAATAGTTTATATCTCGCCTTCAAGATGAAGGGGGACTAACCGCGCAGCAGTGGCTCACACTGGCGCCCGATCGCCGCTCGGCGCACAGCATCATGACAGTGACCAAGCTTGGCATACGCGTCGCAATACTCGATGAAGAGATCCGCAAGATCGATTAAAGCGTGTCCTGCCGAGCAAACGTCCCTTTCGAAGGGTCAGAGCATGCGTTGCACGGTCCGGTCGCGTAGGATCAGCGCGTGATAAAGTGCGCCCGCGACATGTAGCGCGATGACGGCAAGAAGGATCAATGCTGTCGTCGCGTGAATATCTCCCATCCTCCGGCCAAGCAATGAACCGTGATCAAGCAGCGCCGGGAGCGGGACAAAGCCGAACAATGTGTTGGTCCAGCCACGGGCAGAGGCGTTGGCCCAACCCATCACCGGCAATATGACAAGTAGCGCGTACAGCAGGAAATGCGTCGTGCGTGATACGGTCTGAAGCACCGGAGACAGATCGCCCGGCGGCGGCGGCGCACGATGGGTCAAACGCCAGGCCAAGCGAACCAAGGCAGTCAACAGGATCGCGGCTCCCACGCTCAGGTGCCACGAAATCAATCCGGTCGGCTCGGTGCCACGCGAAATGTCTGGCATCGTCCAGGCAACAGCAAATTGGGTGATGATCAGGAAGACCGTTAACCAATGAAAAAACTTCGCGACGATATCGTATTGCAGCGAGGGCGATGTGTTAGCCATTGGATCGATCCTGTTCGCGCTGCGCGACGACCATAGTAAACGCTCTTTAGCAGGAGCCGAATTACCCCTGTAAGGCAATCATCGCAATCGAATGCGTTTTGCTCTTACTGCAGCATTGCTTCTGCCAGCGGCCGGTGGCGGCCAAGCCATGACTTTCCGCCACCGAACCAACCGACTTGGGCCTAAATCTCAATAGCCATCATGGTGATGGTGGTGATGATGATGAACGGGGCGAATGACCCAACGGCCGCCGTAATAAGAATAGCCGTTGGCCTGATACCACCTGCGACCATGGTGGTGGTGGTGATGATGGTGATGGTGGTGATAATTGCCCTGATACTGGGCGAGTTGCAGATGCGCCGCCGGCTGGTTGGCATCGTCGGCGGCAAGCCGTTCCATGGCATCGGGAACTGGCTCGAGCAAATCGGCGTAGCTGGTTGCGGCCGGGATCGGATCGGCCATTGCCGGGCTGGATATGGTCGTGCCGGCGGCAAGCGCCGCAGTCGCAGCACAGCTGAGCATAACAGTTGAGCGTTTCATGAGGTTCTCCAACATTTCATCGGCATACCGGGTTATCCGCGATCGAACCGGAATCAGCCAGAAAAGATCGACTGCGATATGCTTTTAACAGGATGCGCCGCCGAATGTTCCGGCGCCCTGAATGGACATTGCAGCTTGAGTTGATGGCGATCGCGGGCGGCCAGCCATTTTGAGGCGCACCTCCAGCTATTGCTCGTCAGGGTCGGCGTTCTTCTGGTGCGCGCGGGCAGCGCGCGCCATGTTGCGGTAGGTGCCGTCGAAAATGGTGATGGTCGCAGACAGCCACTTGGTACCTTCGGCCAGCTTGTCGCGACTGGCCGCAAGCCGCCGGCTGCGCATCTCGCGCTGCGCGGCCTCCTCGGCATCCATCGGCTTTAAATCGAGATCCGGGTCGGCCGGCAGGACGATGAACGAAATAAAGCCCTCGCCCTTGCGAAAGACATGCGTGACCCCCGGCGGGGGGGCCTTGAAGATGCAGAAAAAGATCATCGGCCACCAGTCGGCGCGGATTAGCGCAGGCACCGCCAACGGCGTCTCGTTGCGCGGATCGGTGAAATAACGTGGATGTGGCTCAGTTCGCACCGCCCAGCCCTTGGGCACCTCGAGATCGAGCGAAAGCTGATAGGAATAGAAATCTGCTCCGAAGCTGCGAAATGGCGGCCACATCATGCCATCGGCGGGTGGTTCACCCCAATCGGCATCGAGTTCTACCTGGCCATCAACGTTGGTGACGCGGAGTTCATCATCGAACGGATAGAGTAATTCCAGCCCGTAGCGTGCGCTTTCAGAAAACGGGATACAATGCCATGGCTGTTCGTGGCTGCCGTCCGCGCGCGGATCCTTGGCGCCGGCCCAACCAGGCACGCTGATGCGGATCGGCGATGGGGCAAGCCGATCGCCATGCACACGGTATTTCACTGTCGGCATTTTTGGCCTCGCTTGTATTTCTTCTGCTTTGCTGGTCGGCGTGGCGGCCGATGTCAAATGGGCAACGCGTCCAAAATACCATTGATCCCTACCGTCCACATCTGTGGCTGAATATAGGACGAGTGTGGAATGGCGCGACAGTCAGCTATCGACAACCGCTCCGCTGACGAAAAAC
Organism: uncultured Novosphingobium sp.; assembly: GCA_964245645.1. Classification (GTDB taxonomy): domain Bacteria; phylum Pseudomonadota; class Alphaproteobacteria; order Sphingomonadales; family Sphingomonadaceae; genus Novosphingobium. The sequence continues at coordinate 8,688 of CAXTOI010000026.1, forward strand.
ATCAGCATCGGCGCGCGAGAAAAACGTGGCTGCCGTTGACCCGGCAGGTTTCGCGCCGAATTTTGCGGCTTCGCGACGGTTCTGACGGTAAATTGGTACGATTAGATTTTTGGCAAATCGAGGCTGCGAGTTGGTTTAAGCGATGCCTGCAAGGTGCCCTTAAACAGCAGCAACTCCGTCCCGGCAACGTGCGCGGTCTCTTGATTTTGCAAGAGGAATTGTCGCATTAGCTACTTCAGCGTCCTTGCCCCGGGGACAGGGCTTTCGCATATCCAGTCCGACCAGTTCGTCAGCATGACGGCGTTCAGGATCCATGAGCGCGGGCGCTCACACCTCCATCTCCAGCCTGAAATGACCCTACGCAACAGTTATTGCTGCGCCATCGCTCCGCAAATGCGAGCAGCGGGACGAGGGCCAGTTCCGAGGTCACATCGACGATCGTTGCGCTGGACCGAGCAGATCGGTAGCGATGGTCGCTTCAGCGTTGGCTAAATCGCGCGCGTGGTCAGCACTAGGGAATGCATGACACTGGCATTATTGACCAGCGTTCACAGCTGGGTTCGGCGGAATGAATTACGCGCCCGACTGAGGATATGGTCCGGCCATGGCGTCAAGCTGTTATGTGGGGCAAAGGCGTGCGCATTAATCTGGTCGTTTTCGAGTTGCGTCTGGGCCGACCATTGGCGTCCGGGCGGCCGCTGAGATCCTCTGCGCGCCTAATGCAGGGCTTTCATCGACGATCCCGACGCACATCCACCGATGGGAAAGCGCCCCGCCGCAATCACGAGGCGGTAGGGCCGAATCATTCAGTCTTCCGGCTTTTCGCGGGGCGGCATGGAGATCGAGCCAAGGTACCGTGCATGAGAATAGCAACCTTGAGCACATGGTGACCATGTCAGGTAATTCGCGGCGCGTCTTCCTTCGAGGATTAGCAACTGTAGGCGGTGTCAAGGAGGCCAGTTCAGTCGGGGCACTGGAAGCAACGCGTTCCATCGATTTCACGCCACGCGTGCAGCCGCCGCTATTTTTTGCGCCCAACGCGTTGAAGCCGATGATTTCAGCGCGGACGGGCAATTTCCACTACAACAAGCACCACAAATCCTACTTCACTAACATCGACAAACTGGTGGAAGACAGCGACATGGCCCATGCGCCCATTGAGGGTCTGAGTTCCGCCAGCGCCGGTCGCCCCAACAGCAAGGCGTTGTTCAACAACGCCGCGCAATACAGGAACCACAATCTTAATTGGCAGAGTCTGAGCCCGATTCCGACCCGCCATTCGCCGCTCTTGACGGCGGCGATCCAGCGCGACTTCATCTCGCAGAGCGCCCTGATCGAAGAACTCGCAAAAACGACAAGCACCCAGTCCGGCACCGGCTGGGGTGATGGAGCCAAGCTCAAGGTGGGGTCCACCTCCAGCGCCGGAAATCCGCTGACCGACCACAGGGACAAAGCGCATGTGGCGCCGCTGTTTGGTAATGGCCTTGGCTATGCCAAGACCTTCGTATCGCCTGACACTGTTGCGGTGCTGGCGATCGACCGGCAGGGCCACCTTTGGCCAGCGCCAGCGGTGCGTTTTCGGAGCGCTCGACTAGTTCCATTCGGGGCGCGTGGTATCCGGGCCGAGCAGCAAATCCGGTACAGTGATCTTGGACAGCAGGACAAACGGCTTTTGATTTCCCCGCGACTGCTCCGGCTCTGCCAAGACTTGCAGCCAGGGCCATGGTGCCGAGCAGCTTTTACATCGTCGTGGTATCACCGCTCCGTAAGGATTGAGGCCTGTGGGCGGGCAGGCTGCTAAAAGGTAGGCGTGATGAATTCTTTTTCGTTGCCCGTCAGGGTGAAAGTGAGCGACATCGACCGGATGGGCCACGTCAATAATAGCATTTATTTAAGCTGGATTGAAGAGGCTGTGCATTCCCATTGGGAGGCACTCGCTACCCCGTCCGAGTTTGCTGCTTATCAATGGGTCGCGGTGCGCCACGAAGTCGATTATCGGCGTCCCGCACTGGAGGGTGATCAGGTTTGGATTGATACGCGGATTGATCGTATTCGCAGGGTTCGCGCTTGGTATGAAACCATCGTGAGACGCGAAACCACTTGTCTTGCTGAAGCGCGTTCTTGCTGGGTCTGCATCAGTACAGACACAGGAGCGCTAACCGTCATCCCTCAGGAAATAATTGAACGCTCCATTTCTAATTAGACAATGTTGGCACAACCTTCTTATAATATCTTGAATTTTTTTGCGTGTGTTAAATGGATTATTTCATTATATCGTGTATATAATTATATCGCTAAAGGTTTTGAAGTCGTATACAAGTTTTCGTGGTTTTGACGTTTGACAATTTCCGTGTCTATCACTGTATTTGGCAAGGCAATGGGTATTCAACCATCACCAGGCTTGCGAAGCATGAGACAAGCCAACGCTGCACCGGGAACCCTCGCGTCTCGTGCTTCGGTCATCCCAGGCAAATAATAAATTTGAACCGATGACGAAAGTTTTTTAATTGAGGGCTATGCACACCGCATAGCTGGATTGGAGATAATGAATGTTTGCCTTGTTACGACAAAGGTATCTCGACGTGGTGGGCAGCATATACATTTATAATGAGCATCGCGGGTACACCGCCATCGATCAGGTGATCGATGCTATCCGCGAGCGCTCACCTAGTGATTGTGACCTTATAGCCCGCGTCGAGCTGCATCGGGCCGACGAGCGCAAGCATTACATGATGTTCCGTCGCTGGTTTGAACGCCGTGGTGCCATGCCACTTTCCGTAAATCGCACCTTCGGTCATATCGATCGTTTCGTTGAAATCATGTTCCGTAAGCCCATCGTCACACTTGATATGCGTCTACTCGTCGAACACGATGGGCTTTTTGAACGAATGTTTCGAGTGATCTCCCTGACGGAACAACGCGGTTACCGGCAAGTGGAAGCCCTGCTGTCAAACCGGCTGATCTTGTCCGATCCGGTCCTCACCAAGATTTTTCAGATCATAAAAATCGACGAACCCGGCCATTGGGCGCCGTACGAAGATTGGCTGCATGCCAATGCCAAGCGCGCGACAAGTTGGTGGGAACGGGCAATCGACAGCTTCATTCATGCCGAACTACTTTTCGTCAAAGTGCCGTTCCTGTTTCTCAACCCCTGGATCAAGCGCAGCGATGACTGGTTGGATGTAAGGGATAAGACCAGCGCAGCCCAAACATCCACGCAGACGTCAAGTGCGTGCCGATGACGATGTTATGGCCGTCCCAAATACAGCGACATTGTGACAAATCGGGCCAGCGGGCTGGCTTGCTGCGTCGGCTTCTGACTGCGCGGGTTGGCGGAATGCTAGTGCGCAACACTGTGGTCAGCTGCTTGGTTTTTGGCATTGGTCTGGCCGTGCTATGGGCATTGGTCAACTTTGCGGGCGTCCAGAAGGTAATGGCCGCCGGGATCGGCTTCATCATCGCCAATACCCTGCATTATGTCCTTGGTCAGTCCTGGATTTTTCGCGGTACTGATCGCGGGCTGGGAAGCGGCTACGTGCTGTTCTTAGGCAATTCCGCTGTGGGCTTGGTCGTCACAACGGCCTTGTACGCCCTGCTCCTCGGGGCAACGCACATGAATTACCTGGTTGCCCGTGCACTTGTCTCGCTGCTTGCTGGCTTCGTCGTGTTCGTGCTGAACGCGCTGTTTAACTTTCGGCAAGTCTGAAGCGCGATATTGTTGTGCCATTTATAAGGCATTCAATGCAGCTGTTCGGCGGTGCCGAGACTTATGCCAACGATCTCGGTATTTGACCTCACAATGTTGCCGTTCTGGTGATTGATCGGCAGAGCCATGTCCTAGAGCAGTTTTCGACCGTTTTGGATCGCGGGGGATTCCCATCGAGCCAATTTTCTGATTCAGAATCCATGCTGGTGAAGGAGGCCAGCATGGATGGGTCAGCCTCTATCAATGGATCTGCGGTCGCGGCTTTTGTCTGCGATTGATGACGGGATGAGCTGTAGAGCGGCGGCAGTTCGGTTTGGGGTTGCCCCATCGACGGCGATCCGCTGGCAGCGGCAACGGCGGGAGACCGGCGACTTTTCGCCCAAGGTCCAGGGCGGGGATATGCGGTCACGCCGGGTTGAGGAGCGGCAGGCCGACATCCTGGCGATCTGGGAGGCCCGCAAGGACATCTCGCTTGCAGAGCTGCGCGCGGGCCTGATCGAAATCGGGCTGCATGTCTCTGTGGCGGGGCTTCACCGGTTTTTCGTGCGCCGCGGCATGACGCGTAAAAAAAGACTGGCCATGCCATCGAGCAGGACCGGCCCGACGTCCTGAAGCAGCGCCGGGACTGGTTCGACGCCCAGCTTGATCTGGAGCCGGAACGCCTCGTGTTCATCGACGAGACGTGGACGGCAACCAACATGACCCGCAGCCATGGGCGATGCCGAAAAGGCGAGCGCCTGCGCATGGGCTATCCGCATGGGCACCGCAAAACCACCACGCTGGTGGCCGGCCTGCGCATAAGCGGGATGGTTGCCCCGATGGTGCTCGATGGCCCGATCAACGGCGACTGGTTTGAAGCCTACGTCACGCAAGTACTCATACCTGAGCTTCGGCCCGGCGACATCGTAATCATGGACAATCTGTCGAGCCACAAGCGCGGCTCGGTGCGCGAAAGGCTCGAAGCAGCAGGCACACGGCTGATGTTCCTCCCGCCCTATAGTCCCGACTTCAACCCGATCGAAAAGGCCTTCTCGCGCCTCAAGGCCATGCTCCGAAAGATCGGCGAGCGAACCGTCAACGGCCTGTGGAACCTGATCGGAAGGCTCGTCGATATCTTCCAACCCGACGAATGCGCCAACTACTTCAGCTCATGCGGATATGACCCAGATTGATCGAAAACTGCTCTAGGCCAGCGGCAGCGTTTCTATTCCAACCGCAAGCGTCGGATTGGGGAGGGCAGCCGCTGCGCCGCATGCGCGTGGGCAGCAACGCGCCGAGCGCATGATAAGTACCGTGCTTCGTCGGCTCGGCTTTCGGCGCTTGGTTCCCGACCACGCCATCCCAGCCATGACGCTGCGGCGCAAGCGTCTTTCAGCGCAATTTTGCCGCCCTTATAGATGCCGCGCTGCCAGAGCATGCCAAGACGAAACCGCTGGAGCTCTGGTGGCAGATGCTATGAGGACGGACACCGAGTGAACGAAGGTCCATTATAGCCGCATCCTCAAGCCAGGGAGCCGGATCATGTCATTCCAAAGCAGTACGACCCTTATCGCCCTCGAGTTGAGCAATTCAATATGGCTTGTCGCACACGCTTGGCAGGCGCTCAAAAAAGCCGCATGCACCGGATCAGCGCGGGTGACACCGCCGCACTACTGTCGCTTTTCGACGGCCTTCGATCACACCAACCGCCATCCGAACATCCTGCGCCAAAGGTCCTTCCATTGCGGCAGGAACCACACTTTTGTCAATCATTGCATAGGGAGGGGGCCTATGCTAATACCTGAATTGTGCATACTGAACACCATCGAGACAAACTGCTGGCGCGGGTGCGGCGGCTCAAGGGTCAGGTCGAGGCAATAGAGCGGGCGCTGGAGGGCGATGCCACTTGTGGTTCCGTCCTGCACCAAATTGCTGGCGCCCGGGGCGCGATGGCGGGCTTGATGGCCGAAGTTGTCGAAGATCATATCGTCTCCCATCTGGTCGATGCCGCTCAGCACCCTGGCGCGCTCAACCTTGATGCTACCGAAGAGCTGCTTGAAGTCGTCAGGGCGTATCTGAAATGAACGCTGTTCGAGCCGCCGCAAATGACGGCGAATCCACTACAGCACATGATCATGTCTTCCTTGGGCAAGGACACGAGCGAAACGAACGGCGCGTATGGTTTGTCATCGTGCTGTGCGGTGCGATGATGCTGATCGAAATCGTTGGCGGCCTGCTGTACGGCTCGATCGCGCTCATTGCTGACGGGCTCCACATGTCAACGCACGCTGGCGCATTGCTGCTGGCTGCGCTGGCCTACACCTATTCGCGCCGTCATGCGCGCGACCCACGGTTCACCTTCGGAACCGGTAAGTTCGGCGATCTGGCAGGGTTCACCAGCGCAATTGTGCTGGCAATGATCGCCATCCTGATCGGCTACGAGGCGGTGTCCCGGCTGCTCGCGCCGGTGCCCATTCACTTCGGGGAGGCCATCCCGATCGCAGGCCTGGGCTTGCTGGTAAATATTGCGAGCGCATGGCTGCTCAGCGGTGGCGATCACGGCCATAGCCATGGGCATAGCCACGGACACGGCAACCATGGCGGCGGGGCCCATGAAGAGGAAACGCATGTCATCGAAACGGGCGGTGGCAAGCTGCTGCTATCAATTTTTGAAGATGGCGTGCCGCCCCGGTTTCGGATTGCCTTAGCTAGCGGGGCGCTCGTGCTCCCGAATAACATCTCGCTTACAACAGCAAGGGCGGACGGCGCGCGTCAGACCTTCGCGATGGTTGCTCGGGACGGCTACCTTGAAAGCATCGAGGAAGTCCCGGAGCCGCATGGATTTGCCGTTGAATTCCGGTTGGCTGATCACGCAAACACCATTCAATTTAAGGAACACGCCCACGCCGAACACGGGCAGGACAACAATATGCGCGCCGCAGTCGTTCACGTCATTGCCGATGCTGCCGTATCGGTCCTGGTGATCGTCGGCCTCGTGCTGGCGCGGGTCTTTGGCTGGCTCTGGATGGACCCTGTCGCAGGATTGGTTGGTGCGACAGTCATTGCGAGCTGGTCCTATGGCCTCGTCCGAGACACTGGCGCCATCCTGCTCGACGTGAACCCGGATCGCGGCTTGGCTGACCGGATGCGCCGGGACATTGAAGGCGAGGGCGATAAGGTGATGGATCTGCACCTGTGGCGCCTGGGTCCAGGTCATCTTGGCGCGATCGTGTCGATAGCGACAAACGCCGATCACGATGCGACATTCTACCGGACCCGTCTGGCGCGGTTCCCGTCGATCTCGCATCTCACGATCGAAATGGCGCCGGCCGCCGCGTGACGCTTTGGTAAGACTTCGCACCTCGGCCAGCGGCAGTTTACTTCATCGTGCGCATGTCCTTCATCATCGCATCGTGATCGGCCGGAGCGCTCGCGAATACTGTCTTGTATTCCTCGGGGCTCATGCCCGGCAGCTTGCGAACGAACGCCACCATGTCCCAGATCATCGGGTCCGGGTGAGTGTGGCTCCATGCTGGCATCGCGCTCAACTTGACGCCATTCTTGATGATCCAGAACTGCTCGGCAGGCGTGAGATCCTGCGCCTGCGTAAGTTCCGGTGCCTGCGGATAGAGACCCTGGCTCATCTCGGATTTTTCGACACCGGGGCCAAGATGACACCCGGAACACATCTCGGTGTAAAGACCGGCGCCCAATGATACGCGCTGCGCGGACGCAAGGTCGGAGGGGGGGATAATACCTTGCGCGTGGGCCTTGATCGATTGATCGCGAAGGCGTTCCAGCACCGCATACACGGCCGGCGTGTGT
>CAXTOI010000027.1:0-15849 GCA_964245645.1 uncultured Novosphingobium sp.
CTGCCCCAGCATCGCGCAGCGCAGCCAACAGATCGGGCAGCACCGCATGGATGGGCAGGTCAAATGGCATGCCAGGGTCAGGAATCAGGGATCGCATACTACCAATCCCTGATTACTGATTACTGATTACTGATTACCGATTACCGATTACTGATCAATATCGCCGCGATACCGCAAATTCGGCCGCTTCCGCCATCGCCGCATGCGCATCCCCACGCGGGAATCCCGCAATCGCATCGATCGCGCGCTGGGCGAAGTGGCGGGCGCGTTCGCGTGTCGCCGATACCGCGTTATGGCGATTGATCAGCTTCACCGCCTGCGCGAGGTCTTCTTCGCTATTGCTGAACCCGGCGATGGCGTCGCGCCAGAAGCCGCGCTCGGGCTCGCTGCCACGTGCATAGGCCAGGATCACCGGCAGCGTCATCTTGCCGTCGCGGAAATCGTCGCCCTTGCCCTTGCCCATTTCGGCGGCCTCCGAATCGTAATCGATGGCATCGTCCACCAGCTGAAAGGCGATGCCGAGGTTGCGGCCGTAATCCTCCAGCGCGCGTTCCGCCGCCTTGCCGCGCTCTGCAACGACTGCGCCGATCTGGCAGGCAGCGGCGAACAGCACCGCGGTCTTGGCGCTGATGATCGACAGGTAACGCTCTTCGCTGGTATCGACATGGCGCTGGGCGGTGAGCTGGTCGACCTCACCCTCGGCGATGACCGCCGAGGCGTTCGAGAGGATTTTCAGCACCTTCAGGCTGCCGTCTTCGACCATGAGCTCAAACGCGCGGCTGAACAGAAAATCGCCGACCAGCACCGTGGCCGGATTGCCATAGACGATATTGGCGGTGGCATTTCCCCGCCGCAGGTCCGAGCCATCGACGACATCGTCATGCAGCAGCGTGGCGGTATGGATGAATTCGACGGCCGCGGCCAGCTTGTGATGGCGGCTGCCCTGGTAATCGCACAGCGCCGCGCCCGCCAGCGTCAGCAGCGGCCGCATCCGTTTGCCGCCGCCGGCAATCAGATGTCCGGCCAGCGACGGGATGAGCGGAATATCGCTTTGCATCCGCTCCAGGATCACCGCGTTGACGGCATTCATAGCGGAGGCCGTCAGCGCCAGGATCGGTTCCAGCGAGGGTTCAAGCGATTTTTGGCTTAGCGGGATAATCCGGGCAGTCATGGCGCGCGCATTGCCCCCGCGCCGGGATGAAGGCAAGCTTGGAATTGGATGCTGCGTCGTGCTAGCGGGTCCATTATGGTCAAAACTTCATCCGCAGATGCGCGGCTCGAAACCATCGGCACTGCACCTGACGCCACCCTTGCCGGCTATCGCGCCAGCATCGACAATATCGATGCCGCGCTGATCCACATGCTCGCCGAACGGTTCCGCATAACCAAGGCGGTCGGGGCCTATAAAGCGACCCATGCCCTGCCCGCATCCGATCCCGCACGCGAAGACCTGCAGATTGCGCGGCTGCGTCATCTGGCGGAAGAAGCGCAACTCGACCCCGACTTCGGCGAAAAATTCCTGCGGTTCATCATCCAGGAGGTAATTCGCCACCACGAGCAGGCCAACGTCCGGCGATGAAGCTGCCGAGAGGATGCTTGACGAACTGGTAAACAAGGCGCCGGCACTCAGCGGATTGCCTGATCGGCGCGCCGTGCGCCGGGCGGCTTCCCATCGGGTCTACCCCGCCGGCGCGAATTCATCCCCGGCTCGCGGCAGACGCACCTTGACCAGCAAGCCGCCGAGATCCTCGCTTTCGGCAAGATCCACTGCACCACCGTAGATTTCGACTACATCGCGCACAATGGCCAGGCCCAGCCCGGTACCCGGCTTGCCGGTGTCCAGACGCGCCCCTCGTGCAAAAATAGCCTCGCGCGCCTGCGCGGGAATGCCCATGCCGTCGTCTTCCACCCAGATCTCGCAGAAAGCCGAAACGTTCGGGGCCGGATCCACCGTAACGAACACGCTGCCGCCGCCGTATTTGGCGGCATTTTCGATCAGATTGCCGAGCACTTCGTCGAGATCCTGGCGCTCGATGCGCACGGCTGCGGGGCGCCGCCCGTCCAGATCGAACCGGGTCGCCGCATACAGCCGGGTGACCACGCGCAGCACCGCTTCGGCGCTGTCCCAAACCACCGCATGCGAACGGCCCACCGCCCGCCGCCCCACGGCGCGCGCGCGCGCGAGGTGGTGGTCGACTTGCCGGCGCATCACCGCCGCCTCGCGCATCACCGTCTCGGACAAGTCGGGCGCTTGTGCGGTAGCTGCGTTCATGACTACCGTCAGCGGCGTTTTCAGCGCATGCGCCAGGTTTCCGGCATGGGTGCGAGCCTCCTCGGCCTGGCGCTCGGTATGCGCCAGCAAACCGTTCAATTCCTCGACGAGCGGCTGTACTTCGAGCGGCAAGGGCTCGATCACGCGATTGGCGCCAGTGTCGCGCAGGCGTTTGATCGCCTGGCGCACGCGCCGCAGCGGGCCAAGACCATACCAGCTCTGCAATGCAGCCATCAGCAGCAGGCCCATGCCCAGCACCAGAAAACTGTAGATCAGGATCGAGCGGATGCGCCTGATCTGGACATTTATTTCGGCGCGGCTTTCGGCGACTACGAACCACCACACCGTCTTGCTGTGCGGCAGGATGATCGAGCGTTCCATGATCCGCAAAGGTTCGCCGGCAAATTGGCCGCTGTCGTAGGAATGTGGTTTGGGATCGAAGTGATCCTGCGGCACCTTCAGGCTGCGATCCCACAAGGACCGCGAGGGATAGTCCTCGTGTCCCGGGCCGCTGATCTGCCAATACAGCCCACTGTTCGGTTCGAAAAAGCGCTGATCGCCCAGTGGCCGGTTGAAAAACACTTCGCCATCCGGGCCAATTTCCGCCGAATCGACCATGGCGGACATGATATAACCAAGCTGGTCGTCGAAATTATGCGTGACCAGGCTGCTCAGCGTACGATCGAGCGCCAGGCCGCCGGCGAGCAGCAGGATGGTGATCCACCCCGCCGCGATCAGCATCATCCGGCGGCCCAGCGATCCGGTATGCGGCGCGGCTGAAACGGGTTTAACGCTGTCTTCGCCGGGAACCGGGTCCGCTGGCGGCGACCGCGAAGCCAGGCCTGCGCGCGCCACGGCGGAAGCCGTCAGCCGCGTGCCGCCTCGACCGGATCGTCAAGACTATAGCCCAGGCCGCGAATGGTGGTGATGACGTCTGCGCCCAGCTTCTTGCGTATCCGGGTCACAAACACTTCGATGGTGTTCGAATCGCGGTCGAAATCCTGATCGTAGATATGTTCGATCAACTCGGTCCGGCTGACCACCTTGCCCTTGTGGTGGAGCAGATAGGACAGCAGCTTGTACTCCTGCGCGGTCAGCTTCACCGGCTCACCGGCCAATGTGACTCGCCCCGAGCGGGTATCGAGTCGCACCCCGCCGGCGATCAGTTCGGACGACGAATTGCCCGAGGCCCGCCGGATCAGCGCGCGCAGCCGGGCAATCAGCTCTTCGGTCTGGAACGGCTTGGCGAGGTAATCGTCGGCTCCCGCATCGAGGCCGGCGACCTTGTCCGACCAGCTGTCGCGCGCGGTCAGCACCAGCACCGGAAACTTGCGCTGCTCCTTGCGCCACATGCCCAGCACGGTGAGCCCGTCGATCTCCGGCAGGCCCAGGTCCAGCACCACCGCGTCGTAATCCTCGGTCGAGCCCATGAAATGGCCATCTTCGCCATCGATCGACAGATCGACGGCATAGCCATTCTGTTCGAGCGTGGTTTTGAGTTGCTTGCCCAGCGTGGGCTCGTCCTCGACGATCAGAATGCGCATATCAATCCCCTGTCTGTGCTGTGGTGATGAAAGCCGGGCCCGGTCGGGTCAAGCAAATGAAGGTTTTTGCGCCAAGCCTAGCGTGACTGCTTGATGATCTGGCCGGTCCGCGCATCGACATCGACGAACACCACGCGCCCATCGCGGATGAATTTGAGCCGGTAAGCCATTGCCGATGGGTCGTATTCCGGGCCGAGGTATTGCATCCCCGGCATGGTCGGCACTACCCGGCGCTCGATTTCGCGCAGCTGCAACACCGCACCCGAATGCACTTCGCGCCGCGCTTCGCCCTGCGCATCGCCCGGTGCGGCCTTCGCCGATAATGCCGGGACGAGCGCAGCGCACATGATCATCGCCAGAAACAAGATGGAATTTCGCATGCGCGTCATGAGAGCCTTGATAGTGCTGCCGGATTGAACCGCGTGTGAATATGCGGGCAGCGGGGAAGACTGGCATGTTCGAACGAGGACAGCTAGAGGCCCGCGATGGCTGCTGCTCCGATACTCTCCTGGGAAGGGCTGGGCCTGATCCAGAGATCGGGCTGGTTGTTCCGCGATCTCGACTTGGCGATCGCCCCACGCGACCGGCTGGCGCTGATCGGCCGCAATGGCGCGGGCAAATCCACGCTGCTGCGTCTGATCGCCGGCAGCATCGACGCGGATCAAGGGATACGTGCAGTCCGGCCCGGCACGCGGATCGTCACGCTGGAGCAGGATCCGTTTTTCACCGGCTTCGCCACGCTGATGGACTTTGCGCTGCATGGCGATGACGCGCCGCCGCGCCACGAAGTCGAAGCGATTGCCGGCCAGCTCGGCATCGATCTGAGCCGATCGGCGGATAGCGCCAGCGGCGGAGAGCGCCGCCGCGCCGCGCTCGCCCGGGCCCTGGCCTCCGATCCCGACCTGCTGTTGCTGGACGAGCCGACCAACCACCTCGACCTCGCCGCGATCGAGTGGCTGGAAAGCTGGCTGCAGCGTTTCAACGGCGCCTTTGTTGCCATCAGCCACGACCGCACCTTCCTGACCCGGCTGACCAAGGCCACGCTGTGGATCGAGCGTGGCTCGATCCGCCGCAAGGACATCGGCTTTGGCGGCTACGACGCCTGGACCGAGCAGGTCTTTGCCGAGGAAGCGCGGGCCGCTGACAAGATGGACGCGAAGCTCAAGATCGAGGCGCATTGGCTGGAGCGCGGCGTTACTGCACGGCGCAAGCGCAACCAGGGGCGGCTGGCAAAGCTGTGGGAGATGCGTGCGCAGCGGGCGGCAATGCTCAGCCCGGCGGGCACTGCAAAACTGGCGCTGGCCAGCGACGACGTCAAGACCAGGGCAGTGATCGTCGCCGACAAGGTGACCAAGAGTTTTGGTGAAAATGGCAGCAAGCGCACGATCATCAAGGATTTCACGCTGAGGATCACCCGCGGCGATCGGATTGGGCTGGTGGGGTCCAACGGCGCCGGCAAGACCACCTTGTTGAAATTGCTGACCGGCGAGATTGCGCCGGATTCGGGCATAGTGACGCTGGCCAATTCGCTGGAAGCGGTCAATATCGACCAGCAGCGCAGCCTGATGAGCCCAGACAAGCGCGTGCGCGACGTGCTGGCCGAAGGCGGTGACTGGATCGACGTGCGCGGAGTGCGCAAGCACATCCATGGCTATCTCAAGGATTTCATGTTCGATCCCGGGCTGGTCGAGGCGCGCGTCGGCACCTTGTCCGGTGGCGAACGCTCGCGTCTCCTGCTGGCGCGTGAATTCGCGCGGTTCAGCAATTTGCTGGTGCTCGACGAGCCGACCAACGATCTCGATCTGGAAACGCTCGACCTGCTGCAGGAAGTCATATCGGACTACGACGGCACCGTATTGATCGTCAGCCACGATCGCGATTTTCTCGATCGCACGGTAACCGTGACGCTGGGGTTGGACGGCACGGGCAAGGTCGATATCGTGGCCGGCGGCTATGCCGACTGGGTGAAGCAGCGCCAGACGCGCGCCGTTGCCCCGGTTGCGGCGAAATCCACAGCCAATGCGGCCCCGCCTGCACAACCGGTGCGCAAGGCCAGGCTGAGCTACAAGGATCAGCGCGACTACGAGGTGTTGCCGGGGCAGATCGAAGCGTTCGACGCGGCCATTGCTCGCGATGAAACGGCGCTTGGCGATCCCCAGCTATATGCGAAAAGCCCCGCCAGGTTTGCCGCCCTAAGCGCTGCCCTCGACAAGGCACGGGCAGCCAAGGATGCAGCCGAGTTGCGCTGGCTGGAATTGGCCGAGTTGATCGAAGAACCCGACGTCCGGTAGCCGAACGCATGGGTAATCCGGCAAAGATGGCCGTCTCGCGCTCTGGAATTCGATCTAGTTCAAGGCGAAGGTGGCGCGAAAGTAGCGCGACCGATAGCTTGATCGATCAGTTTCCACCCGGCTTTGGTCCATTCATGCCCGAACACCGGGTTGAGATAGACCACGCGGATCGGCCGGGGATTGGCTTGCCATGAGGCGAAGGCGTGTTGCGCCGCCGCTGCCATCACCGGCGCATCGAAAGGATTATACAGATACACCACCAGCGGACCATCGGGGTAGGCGAAGTCCGCTGCATCGCCCAGTATCGCAGTAATCCGGTTTGCTTCGTCTACAGATGGAAACGCCTGCTGGATGTTGCTGACGCAGGCATCGTGCAGCTCGCGGGCAAATTCGACGCCGATGATGTGCTGGAATGGGTATTTGGCAGCCAGGATCAATGCCCGGCCTTTGCCTGAGCCAAGATCGACGAAGCTTGTCGATCGCAAATCGATAACGATACACGCCATGGCCTGCTCGAACTCGGCCGGATCGACTGCGACGTGATTGACGCCAAAGCGGGCGTTGCGACTATCGATGGTCAGGTCGTGCAGATATTCGACGCCGCCGGTCGAGACGCCGCGATCCATATCGAACTTGCTGTCTGCAAGAGCTTTCTGTTCCAGGTATTGAGCTTGATGTGCTGACGGGCGGCCTATTCCTGCTCTGATGGATGCCGTGCCGGATCGCACGAAACGGCGGACACCTTGGACCCGCAAGATATTCCAGGCTCGCTCGCATCTGGTGACGTATCGTTGCAAGTTCATGGTACAGACCCTTGATTTTCTGACCTTCCGGGCGACAGCTGGGCAATGCCTGCTGTGGAGCTCGCGATGTCCGACGCGAGCAAATACCGCGAGGCCTGGACCGAGCGACTTAGCCCGGACTGCATAAAGCTGATCTCCAATTTTCTACCCCTGTTGGTATAGTTGGCATGAGTGCTCATGCTATCCGAGAAAAAATAACGCGGTGAAATAACTTGGGCGGTTAATGTAATGAAGGGGTGGTAAGGCACGGCAACAAGATTTTTCCAGTCACTGAGTTAACGCGTCCCCCCGCGCAAAATCCGTTCCATGACAATTCGCTGGCGATCTCACATTTACACGGCTCGTCAAATCCTATTTCAATGCTGCGGTAACCGCAATACGGCGTAGATCGCCGGTTCCGGGTGACAGTGCGAATTACGCCGCGTGTGGCCGCAGGCATGCCACCAAACCGCTGGACTGGGCTTCGCGCGCATGCTACTTACGTAATCATCCCTACTGGAGCGCGTTCGATGACGACTTTGCTGTTTAGCGTGCTTGCCGCCACCAGCCTCGCGACAGCCGGTGTCGCTGCCCCCAGCGAAACTCGCTCGGCACAGTCGCTGCCGAGCGATAATCTGGTGAGTTCATCCATGAACTCGTCCGCAACCGGCAAGTTTCACGGCGTCAGCCGGCTGGCCGACGGCGGGCCGAGTTCCGGCTGGGATCACTCAGACAGAAGCCTGTGCAATTCCCACCATTGGTACTGGGACAACAAGGTCGGACGTTGCCACAAAAATGCGTTGCCGATGTACATTATCGGCGCCGGGGCAGCGGGCGGCTTCATCTATGCCTTGTCGTCGCGTGGCGACTCGTCATCCGGTCAAAGCTCGGTTTCGCACTGAGCGTCGCGCGACTGGCGCTGGAGTATGATCAGGCCCAGGCCGCGTTTGCTGCGCGCTTGAAATTGGGTAGCGGTATGGCTGGCTTGAACACCGCCTTCTGATCGGTCAGGAAGTCCATCCCTACCCTGCAATCGCTGGCGGACCACAGCGCATCGACCATGGCATCGATTTCAGAATAATCGACAATTTGGCCCAGCGGGTCCTGGCGATTGAGCGCCAGCCGCTTGCGCCCCGGGTCGAGCAAGCCCCGGCGCAATTCCTGTTGCAGGAACTTCAGCCCGGCGACGGCTTCGCGGTGCGCCGCGAGTGGCGTGCGCGGCCGCATGCTCGACCACAACGCTTCGACCTCACCAACGCGCTCGATCACCATCACGTTGTAATCGCGATGCGGACCGCGGTGCAGCGGCAGGCCCATGCGCAGCGCGGCGGCGGCATTGCACGGCAACAACATGCCATTGCTGCGGAAATCGTCAAGCCCCGGCCATCGCCGCGCAAGCTGGTCGAACAGCGCGGCAAAGCAGCTTTGTGACAGCAGTTGGCGCGGCAGCAGGTGATGGCGCTGGAGCCCCGGATCATAGCCGGGCCGGTCGGGCAGGTTGACGCAGCGAAATGACAGCGCAGGCCGCTGGGCCGGCTCGATCGCCTGCAGGTCTGTAGTGCTGCCCGCTGGGTTACGTCGCTGTACGAAAATCCGGGCCATCTCGTCTGCGACGTAATATCTCAATCTCAGGTCTTGCCCCATACCTTCAGCAATCCATCGTTGCCCGGCGGCTCGACGGAGAGATGCTCACCATTCGGCCCTGTGGTCTCGAATGGTTGGTGTAAGGGGCCAATTCCTACCAATAGGTTAATAAGCCGTGTCGCAATTTTAACCTTTTCTGTAGTATTTTTACTTAATAACGGATCGATCCATAGTTCATTCTCGATGAAGAACGCCAATCCTTCGCTGCGGATCGCCCCATCGTCGTCGCTCGCTATTGCGGTAAGTCCCAATGCCGGGAAAGGACCGCCGCTCAGCCAGCGGGCGATCGCCGCGGCGAAGATGTCCGGCGCCACGGCACACCGCGCCGGATGCCAAACGACCGCGATGACATCGGCCAGTTCGACAAGTCTCGCCGCCAGGCCAACCATGATCCGCACAACCGGCAGGAGGTTGTCCATGCCCCGGAATTGATCGCCGGGCGTCAAGGTAATGGCTTCTACCGGCATTGCCGCAAAGGCGCTGCTGATCCCGTAGAAATGGGCGATTGCCGGCATCGGTGCCGCTGATGACGACGCCAGCCCGGACAATTCGAAGGTCATGCCGTTTGCCAGCAGTTCAAGCCAGCAGTCGGGCTGCGGCTGATAGCTGATCGAAAAACCATGTGGTTCCCCTTGGCCAACCGGCCTGCGGCCCGCCTGCACCAGTTGCGCCACATCGGCAGCCGCAGGCCGTTGGCCTGGCTTGAAAATAAGCGACAACCGGGCCTCCGGCCGCGCTTGCGAAGGTGCTATCAGCTTGGCGTTCAATTCGTTGCCCACACGTTTTATATTCACACAGTATCGGCGATTTTGCTTATAAAATGAGCCGAGATGGAAAAGTTTCAGGCCGTGATGAGCTTGATCGGTTGAAACATGGTTAACACGCCCGCAGTGCGTCGATCTGTGGCGCCATGATGCCCGGCACGCAGGCGCACCGCCCAACCCGTTCAAGTGGACAAGTGCCCGATAGAGCCTTTGCCGGACGGCGCCGATCGGCTATTGCCTTTTCGACTGAGGTCAAGCGGAACCGTCTTACTCGGAAAGACTCTAATCAGCAGCATGGCATCAGGCGCGATATCGATCCTCGGCATAGAACAATCGCTGTCCGGCCGCAGCTGGCGCTGGCGCGGCGGCAACATGGACATCGGCGAGCAAGGTCCCGATCTGGAAAACGACTTGGTCACGCAGATATTTCTGTCGCGCGGCGTGGCTCACCAGGATCTGGAGCGGCATCGCCATCCGTCGCTCCGCGCCTTCCTGCCCGATCCGTCCGAATTCCGCGACATGGATGCCGCTGCCGACCGGCTGGCGCAGGCGGTGCTCGCGCGCGAAACGATCACCATCTTCGGCGATTACGACGTCGATGGCGCGACCAGCGCGGCCTTGCTCATTCGCCTCACGCAGATGTTGGGGCACGAAGCGCGGCATTACATTCCCGACCGGCTGCTCGAAGGCTATGGGCCGAGCGGCGCAGCGCTGGTGCGCATCGCCGAGGAAGGCAGCAGCCTGATCGTCACCGTCGATTGCGGGGCGATGGCGCATGAAGCGCTGGGACAAGCGCACCAGGCCGGCGTCGACGTGATCGTCGTCGACCACCACAAATGCGCCGAGGAATTGCCGCTGGCGGCGGCCATGGTCAATCCCAATCGGCTGGATGAAGGCGATGTCGGCGCGGCGCATGGCCATCTTGCGGCAGTGGGCGTCGCCTTCCTGCTGGCGATCGCGACCGTGCGCACGCTGCGTCGCGCGGGCTGGTTCGAAACACGTGCCGAGCCCGATCTGTTTTCGCTGCTCGACCTGGTAGCGCTGGGCACCGTGGCCGATGTCGCGGCGCTGCACGGGCTGAACCGCGCACTGGTGGCGCAGGGGCTCAAGGTCATGGCTCGCCGCGCCAACATCGGCATGGCGGCGCTGATCGACGTCAGCCGGCTCAGCCGCCCGCCCAGCTGCAGCGACCTGGGCTTTGCCCTGGGCCCGCGCATCAATGCCGGCGGGCGCGTCGGCGAAGCGAGCCTGGGAGTGCGCTTGCTGATCACTGCCGATGCCGACGAAGCGCGCGATATTGCCGACCAGCTGTCGCGCCTCAACGAAGAGCGCCGCGCCATCGAGGCCGAGGTTCAGGCCGAAGCGGAAGCCCAGATCGCCAGCCAGCATAATCGCGCCGTGCTGGTGCTGGCGGGCTGCGGCTGGCATCCTGGCGTGATCGGCATCGTCGCCGGGCGGATCAAGGAGTCGAGCGGCAAGCCGACGCTGGTCATTGCGCTCGGGGCGGATGAGCAAGGGCTTGGCAAGGGTTCGGGCCGCTCGATTTCGGGGGTCGATCTGGGCGCGGCGATCGTCGCCGCGCGTGCCGCGGGCCTGCTGGTGGCCGGCGGTGGGCATGCCATGGCGGCGGGGCTGACGATCGCACCCGGTCAGGTGGCCGCGCTGGGCGAATGGCTCGATGCGCGGCTGGGCGCCGAAATTGCCCTCGCCCAGGCCGGAAAGTCCCTGCCGCTCGATCTGGCGATGGCGCCGGGCGGGCTCAATCCCGAGCTGGTCGAATTGCTCGACAGCGCCGGACCTTTTGGTATGGGCTGGCCAGCCCCGCGGCTCGCCGTCGGCCCTGTGCGGCTGGTCAAGGCCGATCTGGTCGGCAACGACCATGTCCGCCTGATTGTGCGCGGCAATGACGGCGGCAGCTTCAAGGCCATCGCTTTCCGCGCCGCGCAGACACCATTGGGCCAGGCGCTGCTGCATGGCGCGCGTGACCGGCGATTGTGGCTGGCCGGCCGGGCAAAGATCGACGACTGGTCGTCACGCCGGGTGGCCGAACTGCACATCGAGGACGCCGCTTTTGTGGACTGAGCCACGAGCTGGTTTTCAATCTTGCGCGGTTCGAATACTCCCGCCAGGGCTTGACCCCCCCGCGCCGCTTGCCTAAACGCGCGTCCTTGCCAACGGCGCCAGCCGGCCTGGCCCCATCGTCTAGCGGTTAGGACGCGGCCCTTTCACGGCTGAAACACGGGTTCGATTCCCGTTGGGGTCACCATCAGTAGTCAGTTATCAGGGTTCAGAATTTTCTGGCTTCTGATCACTGAACGCTGATAACTGACCACTGGTTCAGGCCCCTTCGTCTAGCGGTTAGGACGCGGCCCTCTCACGGCTGAAGCACGGGTTCGATTCCCGTAGGGGTCACCAGATCAGTGGTCAGTCACCACGGTTCAGCGTCAGAACGGTTGGCGCATCGCCAGCGCCTGGCGGCGCGACGCCGATGCCTGAGCCGCAGTGACCCGCCACACCGTGTTGCCCAGGTCATCCGCGACCAGCAATGAGCCATCGATACCGCTGGCCAGACCGACGGGGCGGCCATGCACATGCTTGCCGGTCAAGAAACCGGTGAGGACATCGACCGGTTTGCCGACCGGGGCGCCATGGGCAAACGACACGTAGATCACCTTGTAACCGTTGAACGGGTCGCGGTCCCAGCTGCCATGCTCGCCGACGAACGCGCCGCCGCGATATTGGCTCGGCAGCGTGGCACCGGTCGAGAACACGATGCCCAGCGGCGCGACGTGCGAGCTGAGGCCGTAATCGGGAACGATCGCCTTGGCGACCAGATCGGGACGCTGCGGCTTGACCCGCGGATCGAGGTGCCGGCCCCAATAGCTATAAGGCCAGCCATAGAAGCCGCCATCCTTGATCGAGGTCATGTAATCGGGGACCAGGTTCGGCCCCAGTTCGTCGCGTTCGTTCACTGCGGCCCATAGTGTGTGAGTCACCGGCTCGATCGTTATTGCAGCGGGATTGCGCGTGCCTGTCGCGTACAGGCGATGCGCGCCGGTCGCGCGGTCCACTTCCCAGATCGCGGCCCGCTCGTACTCCGCCGGCATGCCGTTTTCGGTGATATTACTGTTCGAGCCGATGCCGACATAGAGCTTGGCGCCATCGGCGCTGGCGACCATGCTCTTGGTCCAATGGTGGTCGATCGGGCCGCCAGGCAGATCGGTCAGCCGCACGCCCGGGTCGGTCATCACCGTCTGGCCGGGCGTGTAATGGTAATGCATGATCGCATCGGTGTCGGCGATGTAGAGATCGCTGCCGATCAGCACCATGCCATAGGGCGAATGGCGGTGCGCCAGGAAGGTAAAGCGCTGGTCGGCAACGCCGGTGTGCCGGGTATCGCGCAGCAGCAGAATGTCGTTGGGCGCCTTGACGCCGGACGATTCGCGCCCTTTGATCACCCCCATGATGAAGTCCTTGGGCCGGTTGACCGGCGCCGACGGACCGTCGGACTCGGCGACCAGCACATCGCCATTGGGCAAGGGCAGCACCGTGCGCGGGTGCGCCAGACCGGCGGCAAACGCCTGCACCTGCAGCCCCGCGGCAGCCACAGGCGTCTCACCGCTTTTCCAGGGCATGGGCGACGGGATCTTCATCGGCGGCAGCAGATACTGCCTGGGTTCGGGCAGATCGGGATTTGCCCCGATCTGGTTGTCGGGGCCGGCGACCTTGTCGTGACACCCGCCAAGCATCAAGGCGGGCAGTGCCGCGAGCAGCAGGATCGACCGCTTGTGCATCATGAAACTCCAGTGGAACGAGCGGATACCCCGATGGAACGCGCGGATAAGGGTTGATCGGGCTGCAGGACGCGATCGAGCGCCCAGGTTGCCAGCAACACCAGCACGGTCAGCACCGACAGGACGATCCCGTCCGGCACGACCGAGGTGTACCCGTCCCGGCTATGGACGAACGCATTGAACAGAGCCAGGATCAGCGCGACGGCATAGCCCACGCACAGGATCATCGCCGGCCACCGGCCCTGGCCGAGAGCCTGGATCAGCCCGATCGCCACGAAGATGCCGGCTGCGATCAGTCCGATCGTCAGCAGCCAGATCGAGAAGGTCTCCCACGCCATGTTCGCCGATCTGGCATAGGCGATATCCGTCACCAGGGTGATGATGAAGCATGTCGCCGGAAAGATCATGAGGGCGGGAAAAAGCGGGCGCCGCTCGCCGTGCGCCAAAGGTTGCTGCATGCTGATTTATCCTGCAAATATGCAGCAGCTAAATCCCGATCGTGCGTAAAGTTCCCAGCCGCTATCCTCGCGCCGCCGGCTCGAACACCAACCAGCCGGTTTTCTGCACCAGCCGCTCCAGCGCCAGGCTGCCCAGTTGCGAATTGCCCCGCTCGTTCAGCCCGGGCGACCATGCCGCGATCGAGGCCACGCCGGGAACGATCGCGAGGATGCCGCCCCCTACCCCCGACTTGCCCGGCAAGCCGACGCGATAGGCAAACTCGCCCGAGCCGTCGTAGTGGCCGCAGGTCATCATCAGCGCATTGATCCGCCGCGCGCGCTGCGCCGACACCACCGAAAGACCGCTTTGCGGATTGCGGCCGCCGTTCATCAGGTAGCGCCCGGCCATGGCCAGTTGCCGGCAATTCATCGCCAGCGCGCAATGGTGGAAATACAGCCCCAGCGTACGCTCGACCGGCTGATGGATATTGCCGAACGAGCGCATGTAATTGGCCAGCGCCAAATTGCGGAAGCCGTGCAATGCCTCGCTGCGCGCAACATGTTCGTCGATGGCGATGCTCTCGTCACCGGTCAGCGCGCGCACGAAACGGAGCATTTCGCCGATTGCCTCGCGCGGTTCGTAGCGGCCCAGCAGAATATCGCAGACGACGATCGCACCGGCATTAATGAACGGGTTGCGCGGGATGCCCTGTTCGGTCTCCAGCTGGACGATTGAATTGAACGCGCTGCCGGAGGGTTCGCGGCCGACGCGTTGCCATAGCGCATCACCGACCTGCCCCAGCGCCATGGTCAGGCCGAAGACCTTGGAAATGCTCTGGATCGAAAAAGCCACGTCCGCGTCGCCGGCAGCATGGCAGGCACCATCCGCCATCACGATCGCGATACCGAAATGCTGCGGCGAGATCGCAGCGAGGGGTGGGATATAATCGGCCACCTTGCCGCGCTTGGGCGCCTGCGCCATTTCCGCGGCGATCTCTGCGACAATATTGTCCAGTTCCGGCAATTATTCATCCCCCAGCTGACTTGGTTCTGTCATAGCCGCCGTTCATGGCCACTGGCTAGCTTGGCGCCGCCCCATGCCAGTGGCGGCCACCGGAATTGACAATGGAGTGCAACGCAGCGATGCCCGGCAGATTACGCGTACCCTGGCCGCAAATGCTGCTGTTGCTGCTTACCATTGCCGGTCTGGTCCGGGTTCATGTTTCGCTGGCGGCGGTCGCGGTGCTGGGCGTGGTCTGGATGCTGACGCTGTGGCTGGACTGGGTCCGTCCGGATAGTCCGGCGGCGCCGTTTGCGATTCCCGAACGGCCCGATCCGGATGGGATTGCACGCGCAGCGATCTCCGCGGCGATAGAACGGATCGAGGTGCCGCTCCTGCTGGCGCATGGCCATCAGATCGTGGCGGCCAACGCTTCGGCACGGGCCGCGCTGGGGCCTTATGTCGTCGGCCAGGATGCCCGTATCGCCTTGCGCCATCCCGACGCCGTGGCTCTGCTCGACCAGCGCGAGGGGGGCAGCATGACCGTGCGCGGGCTGACCGGCGCGCGTAGCCTGTGGCAGCTGACCCGCAGCCGGGTCGATGCGAATATCTGGATCATTGGATTGCGCGACCGCAACGCCGAGGCCGATATCAGTCGCGCCCATACCGACTTCGTCGCCAACGCCAGCCACGAACTGCGCACGCCGCTGTCGTCGATTATCGGCTATGTCGAGACATTGGTAGAAAAACCCGGCCATCTCGATCCCGCAACCACGGCGCGGTTTCTCGGGACGGTGCTGCGCGAGGCGCAGCGCATGCAGAACCTGGTCGCCGACCTGATGTCGCTGTCGCAGCTGGAGGCGGAGAAGCATGATGCTCCGACCGAGACCATCGACGCGGGCGGGCTGGCGGCGCGCGTGGTCAACGAGTTCGCTTATGGCGACGGCGGCGCCCGGGTGGTTCTGGCACCGATCGCGCAGCCCGTTCTCGTGACCGGCGACACCAAGCAACTGGAACAAATGTTGCGCAATCTGATCGAGAACGCGCTCAAATATGGCGCGAACGGGCAACCGGTCGATGTACGGATCATCGATGAGCACAGCGGTTGTGCCCGCCTGACGATCAGCGATCACGGCCCCGGCATATCGCCGGATCATCTGCCGCATCTGACCCGCCGCTTCTATCGCGCCGACCCCGGCCGCAGCCGCGCCGCCGGCGGCACCGGGCTGGGGTTGGCCATCGTCAAGCACATTGTCGAGCGGCATCGTGGCAAGCTGGATATAGCCAGCACATTGGGCGAAGGAACCACGGTAACCGTGCG